>JBMOHZ010000075.1:0-9147 GCA_049317585.1 Paludibacter sp. | reverse complement strand
CAAAGATAAATATAAATAAAATGAAATTTAGTAAAATTCAAGTTCTTTCAGCCATGCAAGCTACAGGAATGGTTCCTGTTTTTTATAGTAGCGATTTAGAGATATCAAAACAAGTAGTTAAAGCTTGTTATGAAGGTGGTGTACGTGTTTTCGAATTTACAAATCGGGGTGAATTCGCACACGAGGTATTTGGTGAATTAGTGAAGTATGCAGCCAAAGAATGTCCCGAAATGATTATGGGAATTGGCTCTATCGTGGATGCTCCTACAACAGCACTTTATATACAGTTAGGTGCTAACTTTATAGTAGGTCCACTCTTTAATCCCGATGTTGCCAAAGTTGCCAATCGCCGTTTAATACCTTATGCCCCTGGTTGTGGTTCAGTAACCGAAGTAGGATTTGCTCAGGAAGCAGGTTGCGATATTTGTAAAGTTTTCCCTGGCGATGTATTGGGTGCAGGTTTTGTAAAAGGTCTGAAAGCACCTATGCCATGGTCGAACCTTATGGTAACAGGCGGAGTAAAACCCGAAGAAGCCAACCTCAAATCGTGGTTCGATGCTGGCGTAACATGTGTGGGTATGGGTTCAAACCTATTTCCAGCCGACATGATGAAAGCGGGTGACTGGGCAGGTATTACCAAATTGTGTAATGATGCATTAGCTATTATTCAGAAAGTAAAAAAGTAAATTCCATTTTTTCAAAATCTAATTACAAATAATTAATCACTAAAAAATGAGTACACTTGAATTAATCAACCAAAAAATGACAAAATACAGATGGACAATTTGTTCATTGCTTTTTTTGGCTACAACTATCAACTATCTTGACCGTCAAGTATTATCACTTTTACAGCCAATTTTGGCTGATGAATTTCACTGGACAGATAGCGATTACGGTACAATTACAGCTATTTTTTCACTTGCGTATGCCATTTCGATGCTTTTTGCAGGAAGATTTGTAGACAAATTGGGTACTCGAAAAGGTTATGCTTGGGCTATAGCTGTTTGGTCGTTGGCAGCCATGTTACACGCACTTTGTGGATTAGCTACAGAGTGGTGGACAGGAATTCCTGATGCCAAAGGTTTAACCAACGCTACAGGCGATGTTGTAGCAACAATCTCAATGGTAAGTGTGGTTATGTTTGTAATAGCGCGCATTTTATTAGCTTTTGGTGAGTCGGCTAACTTTCCGGCTGCCATTAAAGCAACAGCAGAATACTTTCCTAAACGCGACCGAGCATTTGCTACAGGAGTTTTTAATTCTGGTGCTAATGTTGGAGCTATTTTGGCACCACTCACTGTACCATTTATGGCAAAAGCATGGGGTTGGGAAACTGCATTTTTAGTTATTGGTGCTGTTGGATTTCTGTGGTTAGCTGCATGGTTAATTTTTTACAAACCTATTGAAACAAATAAAAAAGTAAATGATGCTGAACGAGCATACATTAACCAAGACGATATTGCAGATAAAGTAGTGGTTGATGAAAGTATTAAAGTTCAGAAAATGACTTACAAACAAGCATTTAAATTTAAACAAACATGGGCATTTGCTTTTGGTAAATTTATGACCGATGGCGTTTGGTGGTTTTTCTTATTTTGGACTCCAGCATACTTAAAAGCGGAATATGGAATGTTACCCGATGAAATTGCATTTCCAATAGGATTGCTATACACTATTACAGTTTTCGGGTCGGTATTTGGAGGTAAATTTCCTACTTACTTTATTAACAAAGGTATGAATCCGTATGCTGGCCGAATGCGTGCTATGCTGATAATTGCATTTTTTCCTTTATTAGTATTACTTGCTCAACCATTTGGTCATTTACAAGCACTTGGAAATTATGCATTTTGGATTCCTGTATTATTGATTGGTATTGGTGGTTCTGCACATCAGGCATGGTCGGCAAATATTTTTACAACGGTTGGCGATATGTTTCCAAAATCAGCAGTTGCTACTATTGTAGGTATTGGTGGTATGGCGGGTGGCTTAGGTTCGTTTTTCATCAACAAAGGCAGTGGAATGCTATTCGATTACAGTTTGGCTGAGTGGGGTAGTAAAACACCTGGATATACTATGGTATTTGCCTTTTGTGCCGTAGCGTATCTTATTGGTTGGGTAGTAATGAGAACATTAGTACCGAAATACAAACCAATTATAATGGATTAATTATCAATCATATAGTTCTTAAAAAAATGCGAATCAGAATATCATTCCGATTCGCATTTTTTAGTATAATAAATTTTGTATCCAAAATTCAATATTAAATCAAATCATTTTGCTTTAAAATAAATTCCATCTCTGTTTGAACTAAAATTGCTTCACGACGAGCTGCTTCAGCAAAATCTAACTCAGACGATGCATAAATTATTTGTCGTGATGAATTTACCAATAAACCACAACTTTCATTCAAACCATATTTACAAACTTCTTCTAAACTACCTCCTTGAGCACCTACACCAGGCACTAGTAAAAAGTGATTTGGGATAATTGTACGCACATCTGTTAACATTTCGGCTTTTGTAGCTCCAACTACATACATCATCGAATCCTCAGTTCCCCAATTTAGCGAAGTCTTCAGTACTTTTTCGAACAATCGTTCTCCTGTTTCGGCATCGCGCATAAACTGAAAATCGAAGGCACCTTTATTGGATGTTAGCGCCAATAATGTTACCCATTTACCCTCGTATGTTAAAAATGGTGTTACTGAATCCTCGCCCATATAAGGAGCCACTGTTACCGAATCAACATCCATATTTCCAAAAAAAGTACGAGCATACATGGCCGAAGTATTACCAATATCGCCACGTTTGGCATCGGCAATAATAAACTGATCTGGATAATTGGTACGAATATAATCTACAGTACGTTCAAAAACATCCCAACCTTGTATTCCCAAACTTTCGTAAAACGCTAAATTTGGCTTATAAGCTACACATAAATCGGCAGTGGCATCAATTATAGCTTTATTAAAAGTAAAAATTGGATCGTCTGATTTATCAAATAAGAATTCAGGAATTTTAGTAGCATCTGTATCCAAACCTACGCAAAGAAACGACTTCTTGCGTTGTATGTTTTCGAATAATTCTTGTTTTGTCATTTATCTTGAAATTTATCATTTTTTATTTTTGAATTACAACTCGCTTTCTTTCATGCGTTCTGTATTCTCAGCAACAATTAACTGATCAATAACTCCTTGAACATCACCATTCATAAAGGCATTTAAATTATATATTGTAAAATTTATGCGATGGTCGGTTATACGCCCTTGAGGATAATTATACGTTCTAATTTTTGCTGATCTATCGCCAGTCGAAACCATCGTTTTGCGTTTAGAGCCAATTTCATCCAAATATTTTTGATGTTCAATGGCATAAATACGTGAGCGAAGTTCAATCATTGCTTTTGCTTTGTTTTTATGCTGAGACTTTTCGTCCTGACATTGCACAGTAATTCCTGTAGGTATATGCACCAATCGTATAGCCGAATAGGTAGTATTAACCGACTGTCCCCCAGCACCCGACGAGCAAAAAGTATCCACGCGCACGTCAGATTCTTTCAATTCAATATCAAACTCCTCAGCCTCAGGCAACACGGCTACTGTGGCAGCCGAAGTATGTACACGTCCTTGAGTTTCGGTTTGCGGCACTCGCTGTACTCGGTGAACTCCAGATTCGTATTTTAGTGTCCCATATACATTATCGCCCGAAACGGTGAAAATTATTTCTTTGTAACCTCCAGATGTACCTTCACTAATATTCGTTATTTCCAACTTCCAACGTTTGGTTTCGCAGTATTTAACGTACATTTTAAACAAATCACCAGCAAAAATAGCGGCCTCGTCACCGCCAGTTCCACCCCTAATTTCCACTATTGCATTTTTATTATCCTCAGGGTCAGCTGGAATAAGTAAAAGTTTGATATTTTCTTCCATTTCAGGAATGCGAGGTTCAATATCGTCCACTTCAGCTTTGGCCATCTCACGCATTTCAGGGTCATTTTCAGCATCCAAAATCTCTTTTGCTTCTGATAAATGTGCCAATGCCAGTTCGTATTCGTTTTTGGCAACTAGAATTCGTTCCAAATCGTGGTATTCTTTGTTTAATTTCACAAAGCGCTTCTGATCCGTAATTACCGAAGGGTCAGTTATGAGAGTCGATATCTCATCAAATTTATGTTGTAATCCTTCTAGTTTTTCCAGAAGAGTTTTTTCAGCCATTTATTATTAATGTGTAAAGTTATAAAGTTTGTAAGGTTTATAAAGTTTGTTTGCTATAATCACATATCATATTATTAAATCATCAAATTACCTCTTATTCGCTTCCTCCTTTATGTTTTTTAAAATCTGACGTAATCGCCATTCCATAATTTTTTTATATCTACTTTGGGTAATAAACAAATCGAAAAACCACGCAAAACGTATATTAGTAACAAATTGCAAGTATCCAATTGGTTGATTCCCTTTTGGGGAAAAATAAAAAGAACCGCGCATATCGCGAATAAATAAATTAGGTGAAGCCAATTCCAATCGCACTTCTCTCTTTCCGCTCGAAAAGGTACGCAATGTAAGTTTACTGTCAACACTAATGTTTTTGATTGAAGTTACTCCAGGAACAATCACATCCCCAATTCCTTTTAATATATGAGTTTGTTTATCATATCTCGTTTCTTTAAAATCAAAAACCAGCAATTCATCTTTTTCGTTTGCGAGCGACATACCCTTTAATCCCCATTTAAATAGTCCTTTTATATCATAACACATTTGTTGAACAAACGTATTTACAACCGAATTAACTACACTATCGTTCGCACTAATAGCTAACACACAATAGGTTTTAAATTCACCATTCGTATACAATGTGGAAATTGAGTCCTTTGAAACAGCAAGGTTTTTGGCACAAAGCAGAAAAAGGACACTCAAAAGCAACAACTGTTTTTTCATCTTTATAGTATGCTTTTTCTTTAAACTCACCACTTCGTTGTAAATAATTACAATTCAGACAAGAGCAACTTTACCTTTTCTGAAATTAAACGCCCTTCGGTTTTACCTGCAAGCTGTTTTGAGGCAACTCCCATAACCTTGCCCATATCCTGTGGCCCAGCAGCTCCAATTTGAGTTATTATAATAGTTACAGCACTACTTAGTTCTGCATCAGTCATTTGCGTAGGTAAGTATTTTTCAATAACAATTGCTTCGGCAAGTTCATTTTCTGCTAATTCCGGACGTTTTTGTTCCGTATAGATTTGGGCAGACTCCTTACGTTGTTTAATCATTTTCTGCAGAATTTTAACTGCCACATCATCCGCCAGATTACCATCTCCACCTTTAGCCGTTTTAGCTTCTATAAACTCCTTTTTAATTCCGCGCAAGGCTTCAAGAGCCACTTTATTGCGTGCTAACATAGCTGTTTTAATATCAGCACTTATTTTATCAAATAATTCATTCATACTTATTTTTTCATAAATTTACGTTTCCAAGCAGGAATATTTTCTATCTTTTTATGTTTGGAATCATCCTCCAAATCATCGAGAGTAAATACTTCTAAATCAGGCTCAGTTGGTTTAATTGACTCAACAGCTTTTACAATTACTTCGTCAGGCGTTTTATCTGTAACTATTTCGTCGTCAAAAGTCAGTTCTATTTCCGGAGCAGGCTTATCTGGATTTCCATAATACTCATCCATAGCCAATTGAATAGGGTCAACTTCCTCTTCTTTTTCTGATTTATCACTTGTCAAATTCTGAAAAGCATTTACTACATTTTGTAACACATTTCCACTTTCGGCTTGCTGTGTTTGCTTCCGTAGGTTTTTAATGGCATTTAGCGGCATTCCAGGAATATCACCTACACCATAACCTGTTGCAATAATGGTTATTTTTACATTATCGCCAAGTGAATCGTCAAAAGTAGCTCCCCAAATAACTTGTACATTTTCGCCCACCTTATTCATAAAATCATGAATCTGTTGCACTTCTTCCATTTTAATTTGGTTAGTAGTAGAGCAATATAAGCTCAACAATACTTTAGAAGCACCGCTTACATCGTTGGTATTGAGCAATGGTGAGTTTAATGCATCTTCAATGGCTTTACTAATACGATCTTCGCCCGATGCATAACCGGTGTTCATAATAGCTACTTTACCATCTTTCATAATGCTATACACATCGGCAAAGTCAGTATTAATATAACCTGGAACTGTAATAATTTCGGCAATTCCACGTGCTGCGTTAGTCAACACATCGTCGGCTTTAGCAAATGCGTTTGACAATTCAAGATCTGGATAAATTTCTTTCAGCTTTTCGTTATTAATCACCAAAATACAATCCACATGTTCACTTAAATTAGCAACACCCTCCAGGGCCTGAATTTTTTTCTGTTTACCTTCAAATGCAAAAGGAATAGTAACAATAGCTACAGTTAGGATATTTAAATCATGAGCTGCTTTTGCCACAATTGGCGAAGCACCTGTACCTGTTCCACCACCCATTCCAGCAGTAATAAAAACCATTTTGGTATTATCCTGCAATAATCCTTGAATTTTCTCAATCGATTCCTCAGCAGCTCTTCGAGCCACTTTAGGATCGCCACCAGCACCTAAGCCTTCGGTAGTACCAAGTCCAAGTTGAATTTTATTGGGTACAGGCGATTTAATCAATGCCTGATTATCAGTGTTACACACTACAAACGATACGTCAGTAATTCCCTGACGATACATGTGGTTCACGGCATTTCCACCACCACCACCAACACCTATTACCTTAATGATTGAAGAATCAATAACTGGTAAATCCAAAGGTAGACCATCATCTAAATATCCCATATTATATTATGATTTATAAAAGTTGCAATTTATAATTTATTTTGTAATAATGAATTACAATTTATTATCGTCGCGAAAAAAAACATTAAATAATTCTGTAGTTTTTTCTTTGATATTTCCTGGTTTAATTTTCGGCTCTTTCTTTTTATTTTTTGTTTCGTCTCTTAACTCAAGTGGATGATGCTGACGATACTCATGGTTCAATAATACAGTACCAACCAATTGTGCAAATATCGGATCAATAAATTTTTCGTCAGTTTTATCGGCTAACCAGTCATTATAACTTCCAAAACGTACTTTAAACCCAGTACGATCAGAAATATAGTCATCAATTCCTTCTAAAAGTGCAGCTCCGCCTGTAAGGATTACACCTTTACTTAAATTTCCATCATAAGCTTCAATAGCATCAAAAATTGGATTCATTAATTCGTCTAGTCGAGCCTCGATTGCCATTGCTAAAACTTTAGTTGAAATTTTCTCTGGCGGGCTATCTATATCAGTTGATGCCACTTGTATGTAAATAGGTTTATCAACCATACTTTCGAGGGCAACTCCTTTCATACATTTAAGTCGTTCGGCATCTTTTTCGCTTATACCAAATTCTTGAATATCTTTCGTAATATTTTTACCACCCAATGGTACTACTACCATTTGCTGCATTGCACCATGTTCAAAAATCGATAACGTAGTCGTTAATCCACCCATATTAATTAGAACGCAACCACTATCGCGTTCATGCTCATCGAGTACAGCAGTAGCCAAAGCATCTACTGCCAAACAACGGTATTCAATTACTTTACCAGTACGTTCAATGCAACCTTCGAGTTTTTCAGCTATCAATGTATTTCCATATACCACATTATATCGCCCAACAATTTGTGTTCCTTGCTTACCTACAGGATCGTCCATCCTTCTTCCATCGAGTTCGTAGTACAATGGAATTACGTCGTAAACAGCCACATTTTGACCCCTGATTTTCCCTTCTGCTTCAAGGCTCATTTCGTCAATCAACTTATCGGAAACAGTTTTGGAAGCACCAACAAAATGGCTAACCGAAACGGCAATATTTTTCATACTTTTAGCTCCTACACTTACAGAAATATGTTCTACATTGCGTAAACGAGCACTGTTTTCGAGTAAACGTATCAATTCGTTGATTTTGTATCCTGCACCAGAACTTTGCTCCACAATGCCATATTTAATATCATCTGAACTTTTCGATTCAATTCCCGAAATACGCAAAAAACCATCATCCTGTATTTCGCCTGCCATGACTGAAATACGGGTACTTCCTAAATCTATTGCTACAAATTTTTCCGACATCATTTCTTTTTTATCGCTATACTATCATTTACAACCACTGTATCACGCTTAATAATAATAGGTTTTGTTCCAGTTTTGGTACATACTATCTGTCCTTGAAATTGCAAATCAATTTTATCGTAACGATTCCAACCAATAACATTAAAAGCTTGTAAATATAATTGCTGCAAGTTACGCAATTTTTTTTCAAAATTATCAAAACGGCCAAGAATAATAACTGCATTCCCTACGCGTGGAATCAGCTCAACTGACAGATCTTCACGTATATATATCTGTTCAATTTGTGCATTCCAAAATGTATCTTTTTCAAGATAATTAACAAAGTCAAAAATCTGACGAGTTGCCATCGACTTAATCACCCTTCCCGAAACAACTGGTACATAAGCCGCATAATTAAGCGAAACAGGCATTAATTTTCGATCCGAATCCACATAATAACTTTCATTTCCAACAATTAAAAACTTAGGTATACGCTGTGTGACATCAACAATTACTTTTCCCGAAGTAGTTTTATAACATTGGACTGTACGAATCATTTTATTTTTAAGCAACTCTCTTTCAATACTTTCGGTAGATATAGCACTGTATTTTTGGCTAACAGGATTAATACCTTTTGCTTCTAAGATTTTTGCAATTTCGATTTCTGAAATCAATTTTATTTTAGCATCGTCTTTCATATCAACCTCTAGACTAGTACAAATAATACTATTATCAGAATCAGATGACTCCCAAGCCATGTAAACAACATAACTCAACACAGCCATAGCAAATAAAGCAATAAGTACTTTGGTTACAGTTGATAATTTCATTTATATAGCAAGAAATAACTTGATTTATTAATAAAAAAACGTACATAAAAATAAGCATGTATCTCTCAGCAAAGATAACAGATTTTATTTGCTTTACAAAGTTTTTTAATCACTAGAATAATATAGAATTAAAAAAAAGTTTAGCAAAAAAACAAGCAAACACAAAAAGCCCCACATAACTAAATATGCAGGGCTTT
>JBMOHZ010000074.1:0-9232 GCA_049317585.1 Paludibacter sp. | reverse complement strand
TACCATAAAGTTCAATTTTACCTGTGGCAGTTGTTTCAATATTGTGAACTGTGTTTTTGGTTATCGATTGGGCATTTCCTTCTGTATTGCTAATTACAGAAATGGCTACAATAGAAGCATTTTGAAAATTAGTTCCGTTGGATAAACCTGTAGTATTTAATTTATAAACCGTATTATTTTCAACCGTATTTGCACCATCGTTCGAAAATATACCACGTGTACGAGAAGCTAATGTTGTTTCGGTGGTGCTGTTATTTAAGTTCGAAACAGTATTGTTCGAAATGGTAATAGCGCCAGTTCCAAGATTATAAATACCATATAATATTTGTGAATTAGCTGTGGCTGCCGAACTCGTTTGAATACTATTGGCTGTAACTGTACTTCCTATAGCATTGTAGGTTGCTGTAAAAGAACCGGCTGTTGCAGTTTTATGAATACCATAAAAGTTGGCTGCATTTGTTCCACTAGCTGTTGCAACAGTAATGCTTCCAATGTTATTGTTCGAAACCGTCATAGTTGAAGTTGACGAAACATAAATACCATAAAACGAAGCTCCAGTAGCACCAGCAGTAAAAGTGATGGCTCCAGTTCCGGTTGTTTCGCCAATAGTATTTGCACTGGCAGTACCAACACCTACTGTTCCACCAGCAATATTAATTCCAGTCCAGTTGGCAGCTCCTGAATTAGCATAACTAAATCCGTCAATTGTGTTGTTTTGTAGGCTATTATTAGTAGTACCTACATTCATGTAAATTGCTTCAAAGACATTATTGAATGCATTTGTTTTTGTCCAGGTACCGGTTGCACCTGCAGCATTTCCACCAATGAAATTTCCAGTAATAACAAAATCATTACCTGAGGTATTGTCAATTCGAATTACACTATAATCAACTGAGGCAGTAGGTATAAACGATGCTGTTTGGTAAAAACTATTATTGGTAATACTAAAACCTGATGAAAATGAACTAATATTTATACCATTAGAGGCGGTTCCAAGCATCAGAAAATCGTATATATTATTATTATGTATATAGTTTTGATTATTAATATAGCCCGAAGCTCCAGCAGAATAAATAATATTAGTTGGTCTATTTGATGAGGATACACTTTTTAAATTGTTGTATTGTATGTAGTTACCATCGTTTCCATTTCCGGCTGACGAAGTTGAAATATTAATGACACCTTGTGTAGCAGAAGTACCTGCACCAGAGATAGAACAATACTGAATATAATTTGCTTCGGCTGAGTTTATTAGCTCAATAGTACGAGCTCCTGATGCCGTAGAATTATTGGTAACTGCCAAACTTGTAGCACCAGTTTGATTTACACGACCATCAATTGTAACATTATCAGCACCATTTAGTTGAATGAGTGGCGAAGCTATTGATCCACTAACGGTTAAGCTAGTAACAGTAGGATACATGTTTAGCGAGCTGTAACTGGCACTACCAGATCCACTTGCATTTAAAGCAGCAGTAGCTGTTTCGGTGGTGCTTCCATTTACTTTTACAGTTAAAGTACCTGTATGAGTTCCGGCATTAATAGCATCGAAAGCATCTTTTACCGTATTATAAAAATTTACAGCAGTTCCACCTGTGGCATTTACTTCAACCGGAGGAAGTGAATATTCAATCCAAGTATTATTTGTTCCACTTACAACCTCTTGCCATTTATTGAAATAACCAGAAGTACCGCTGTGTAAACCTATATCAGCACCTGCTTTAGTCACATTATCGGCACCAAATTTTAAAACTATTTTATTACTGGTTTCGTAAAAGCTAACTTGAACATCGGCATAGTTTGCATCATTAAAATCAATCTCGATGTTATTGTATTCTATAGTAAAGATACGATTTGGAGAAGTGCCTGTAGTAGCAGATCGCACCCAACCGCCACCATCGCCCACTTTAGCATTGTAAACACCCATTGCAACAATTTGACCTAACTCGGTACTTGCACTTCCTAAAGTATAACTTGTAGCTGTTGCAGAAGTTGTTGAGGCAGTACCATTCAATCGGATAAATCCGTTGGTGCAAACGCTTATGGTGTTTGAGCTAGTATATGTGCTGCTGTAAAACCTAAAGTTAAATGGCAAGTTCACAGTAGCTGCTGCATCATCTCCAGATGTTATATTCGATCCTCCCGAACAATCTATCCAGCTATAGGTGGTGCCAATATTGCCAGTTGTAGTTATGTAGTTGAAATTTTGAGAATTAACTAATTGATTCCCAGCTAAACTAAATGTCAAAAGGATAAATAATTTAATTCTAAAGTTTGATATAAAACTTGCTTGCAGATTAAGTTGCATTGTTTTCATAAGATTTTTAATTGGTTTATGCGTATTTACAGATAATTTTAAATACTCTATTCAACTGAATAATAGTGAAGTAAGCAAATATTTTAGGATGCAAATATAAATAAATATAATTTAAATGTAGCACTTTGTTTTGTTTTTAACTAATAAAATTGTAATACATACTATTACAACAATTTACAAACAATTTAGTTGATAGAAATATTCATTTTATTAGCTTATTACAGTATACTACAAACAAAAATTAAACCACTTTGTTTAAGTGTCACTTTATGAGCGTAATAGTGAATTTTTTAGCTTGATTATAATGTTCATAAACGAGTATTGCTCTTCGTTTATGAAGTGGAGAAATGAAATATCAAAATTTAATCGGGTAGGATAGGAGTAAGGCATAAAAAAATGGATGCAGTATTTAACCACATCCATTTTCAATTAAAATAATAATTTGTTATAAAACTACTTTAAGTATTTCATCTGTAGATTTTACTAAACAAATACCTTTGTAGTTTAAATGAATTTCGTTTTTCCCAGCATTTAAGTTTATATGTTGTATAAGTTGACCCACCGAATTGTAAAAAGCAATATTTTGTTCTATAGGAGATTCAATTATCATTCGGTTATTGGCTTTATAAATACTAATGGCATTTTTAATGGTTATTAAACTTGTTGTACTTGTAGTTGCAATTACTGTGTTTGAAGTTGCTGAAGTTACATTGGCGTTTTTAGCAATTACCGAATACGTATAAATTGCTCCGGGAATTAAATCGACAAATGTTTTACTGTTTTCACTAATCACAGTAAATGGTGAACCCAAAAGTGGTGTGCTTGTTGTTGAAGAACCATTCATAGTATGCAAACCTAAATTTGTGAAATAATCAGTTGGATTCGAGTCCCATTCTGTTGCAACGTAAGCTGCTTTTGGTGAACTAACCGTACTTTTACGAATTAAAGTTACATCAGTTCCCCAATTCGATGTTAAATTATAGACACCAACTTCATCAATTTGAGTTGTGTTTTTAAATAAAGCAATAGCATCATTTCCATTGAACGAAAGTGTTGCACTCGAAGTTTGTAAATCTGCTGCCGCAAGAATAGTTGCACTAGCTGAAGCGTTAGCTACAACATAAACATCACCATCAGCAATTGTACCGGATAAAGTTAAAGCATCTGCATAAGCACCTGCTCCATTTGTTTGTTTTTTAAGCGAATAGCTCGATAAATTGACTGGTGCACCTGTTCCGTTATATATCTCAATGGCTTTATTAGTACTTAAACCCTCTATATATTCCGATATAAATAAGTCGGATGCTGTAGCTATAGTTGAATTCACTTTGCTTATAGATAACTCGTATTGAGTGGCACCCTGAACAGCATTCCAATTGGCAGTAAATCCGGTGCCAGAAATATTAGATGCATCTGTTGCTACTGGTGTTAGTAACGGCTTCCATGAAGATGAACCATTTAAATTTCGAATAATACTTATTGCCCCAGCACTCGAAAGTGTTAAAGTGGCGGTGTGTGTGCCAGGCGCTATTGGGTTATAATTTACAGTGATAGCTGTAAGGTTTGCAATACCACCTGTTTGACTTACCGTGGCTGCCGAAACTGAAAATAAATTGGCATTGGTGCCCGAAATAGCTAATGCAATATTATCCGTTAAATTTATGCCCGAAACTTGCATTATTTCTGAATCGGATTCACCGCCATAAGCCATTAATGCAGGTATTTCAACTTCAGTAACGGTAATTGTTGGTGCATTTGCAGTTAAATTCAAACTGTATGAGGCGGTTGAAGCACAATAATCAATAGCATTGTGAGTTCCTGCAACTTGTGTAGCAGTTATTGTGGTAGTTCCAGCCGTTAAAGGTGTTACTTCTCCAGATGTTAGATTTACAGTTGCTACAGTTTCGTTTGAACTGCTATAAGTTATTGTAGTAGTTGCATTTAGCGAAGTAGCCGTTTTTGTATACGATCCGGCAGATATTAATTGGTTTACGCTTGCATCGGCAAATGCAAGGTTAGATGAAGTGCAAGTGGGTGTTGCTAATTTATACAAGGTAATGTTTTGTTGTGAACCCGTATAGCACGCAAAACGTGGTGAAGAAATGTTGTATTGTAAAAGTCGAGTAGATGAAGTCACATTAGTAATGGTAAAAAGTGAACTTGAATATGCAAAAGTCCATCTTTCGTTACCACCAGCCACTGAGTTTACAGCATATGATTCATTTGAAGATCCAGTATATGATACAAACTTTGAACTTGCTTCGTTGAAAATAGTTCTTCCTCCACTTGCATGCGTTTTTATTTCCCAAACTATTGTTGCTGAGGGATTTATAATGCTATTTGTGTTGGGTGTAATTGCAGTATTTGCAAAATACTTCCCCGCATTTGTATTGTCCATTGCAAAAGTTGTACCATATGCTACTACATAATATCCATCGGTTAAGTCATTAATCGATGATATTTTTGTAAATGTACCTGATCCTGAGTAAATTGCATATGTGTTTGAAAGAAATAATGAAAACGCTACCACCAAAGCAACTCTAATTTTCGAAAATTGAATCATATAAATTGAATAATTAGTGAATATTTATTTAATAATTGGACGCCAAAAGTAATACTATTTTTTGAAACAAAAAATGTTCATCCATTTTATAATGCAAAACTAACAAAGTTCATGGCAATAATGTTTTTTGTAAATAAATATTGTATATTGCAACCAAATCGATAATAGAAACGTTATAGCAATAATAATTTTGCAAAGTAAATTTATGTCAAACAAAAAAACACGAAATAACAAACCCAAAGGTCCAAGTATTTTTGGAGTATTAAAGCCCTATAAACTTATTATTTCAGGTTTAATATTGGCAGCTCTTTTGAGCAATGCTATAAACCTATTTATTCCAAAAATCATATCGCATAGTATCGACGATTTCAGTAAAGGCACATTTTCGTTGCAAACGATGATATTGGAATTTTTGATAGCTTCACTGGTTATTTTTATTTTTACATTTTTTCAAGGCATATTACAAACCTATGCTTCTGAGCGAGTTGCGCGTGATTTGCGAACGCAGTTAACAGATAAGATATCACGGCAAAGTTTTGCTTTTATCCGCGAATCGAACCCTTCGAAACTACTCACAAACCTTACTTCGGACATTGATTCTATTAAAATGTTTGTATCGATGGCTGTAGTTATGCTAGCTTCATCGGTATTTGTAATTATTGGTGCAAGTGCTTTGCTTCTATCTATTAATTGGAAATTGGCTTTGAATGTTTTGGTAATTATTCCAGTAATAATTGGTGCTTTTGGTGTGGTATTTGGCAAGTTGAGTGTGCTTTTCAAAAAAAGCCGCGAAATGGTTGACCGCTTGAATAAAGTTATTAACGAAAGTATTATTGGAGCTGCTTTGGTACGTGTACTCAATGCTCAAATTACCGAATACAATAAATTTATGGAAGCCAATACTACGGCACGCAATTTAAGTTTATCTATTCTGAAACTTTTTGCAACTTTAATACCCATTGTTGTATTTGTGGGCAATATGGCTTCACTTGCTATTTTGGCTTTAGGTGGGCATTTCGTAATCACTGGCTCCATGTCATTAGGCGATTTTGCTGCGTTTAGTTCGTACCTTGTTTTACTTATTTTTCCTATTATGGTTATTGGTTTTATAAGTAATTTTATTGCGCAAGCATCGGTAGCGTATGCACGTATAAGCGAAGTGCTCAATGCACCTGAAACCAGCGATTTAGGTAAAGAGAATAAAGAACTTACAGGCAAAATTGAATTAAAAAATGTTTTCGTAAAATTTGATGAAAAACCCGTTCTAAAAGATATTTCAATTGTTATTAATCCGGGAACTCAAACGGCTATTTTAGGCCCAACGGCTGCTGGCAAAACACAACTGCTGTATTTATTAACAGGATTGTTGAAGCCAGATAGTGGTCAGATCTTATTCGACGATATTGATTTAAACAATTATAATAAAGAAAGTTTTCAGCATCAAATTGGTTTCGTTTTTCAGGATAGTGTTGTTTTTAGTTTAAGTTTACGCGAGAATATTGCTTTTAACGAAAATGTAACGGATGATAATATGCAAAAGGCAATTGAAACTGCCGAATTGCACGATTACATTTCTACTTTAGCTCTTGGCCTCGAAACAATTATCAGCGAACGTGGCACTAGCCTTTCGGGTGGTCAAAAGCAACGGATTATGTTGGCACGCGCTTTGGCCATGAACCCCAAAATACTTTTGCTCGATGACTTTACAGCACGTATTGATAAGCAAACTGAACAAAATATTCTGGAAAATATCAAACGAAATTATCCTGATGTCACCTTGCTTTCTATAACTCAAAAAATTGCTTCGGTACAAGATTATGAGCAAATAATATTACTCGAAGAAGGTGAAATTCTGGCAACAGGCACACATACACAACTGATGGAAACTAGTCCTGAATACGTTCAAATTTTTAACTCCCAACGCAGCACAAATCATTATGAGCTATAATCTAAATAATAAAAACGGTGGTGAAAAGCCTAATCCTGCAAAGATAACAACAAAAGTTATTTTAAATCGGTTTATGACGCTGGTTGGTCAGGAACGAAATAATTTATATATTGCTATTGTTTTTATTTTTATCAATTCCGGGCTAAACCTCATTGCACCTTATTTAATGGGGACAGCTGTAGATAAATATATTGTAACTAATAATTACGACGGACTCATTAAATTCTCAATTATTTTGCTGGGTGTATTTATTCTTGCTTTGATAAGTGGTTATACGCAAGCACAACTTATGGGTCGAGTTGGTCAACGTATGATGTACAATTTGCGTAATAATGTGTTCAGTAAATTGCAGGATTTGCCAATTAGTTTTTTTACCGAAAACAAAGCAGGTGATCTTATATCCCGTATTAACAACGATACAGATAAAATAAATCAATTTTTTTCTCAGTCGTTAGTTCAGTTTATGAGCAGTATTTTTACAATGATTGGTGCTGGAATCTTTCTAATTACCATCGATACTAAATTAGCAATTGCGGCACTCATGCCTGCACTGTTCCTTTTATTTTTTACGCGTGCATTATCGCCGTGGGTAAAAAAGCAGAATGCACAAAATATGAAAAGTACTGGTGGCTTAAGTGCTGAAATACAAGAAAGTTTGGAAAACTTTAAAGTTATCGTAGCTTTTAATCGAAGGGATTATTTTCGTCAGAAATTTGACGAAGCAAATATTGAAAATTATAAAACTGCTGTAAAAGCAGGTATTGCTAATAATGTATTCACGCCAGTTTTTGGCATTTCGTCAAATTTAGGGCAACTTATTGTACTCGCTTTTGGTATTTATCTTATCACTATCGGTCAATTTTCGGTGGGTTTGCTTATCAGTTTTTTGGCTTATATTGCGCAGTTTTACAATCCGCTACGTCAGATTGCAGCGCTATGGGCAAGTTTTCAAGTTGCGTTGGCTGGTTGGGAACGTATTTCGCAAATCATGTCACAAGAAAATAACTTAAAAACAATTCCCGACACAACAGTTTCAAATAATCCGTTTTTAATTTCATTTCAAAACGTAACATTTTCATACATTGCTGATAAGCAAATTTTGAGTAATGTGAGTTTTGATTTGGAACGTGGAAAAACCTATGCTTTTGTTGGACCTACAGGTGGCGGAAAAACTACTACAGCTTCATTAATTGCACGTTTATACGATCCTACCGAAGGTAAAGTTTTATTATACGGTAAGGATATTAGATCCTATAATTCATCTGATCGTACAGCCAAAATTGGTTTTATTCTGCAAGAACCTTTCTTGTTTACAGGTACAATTCGCGATAATATTTTATATGGAAATGCCTGTTTTATAAATTTGAGTGACGAAGAATTGATAGGAGAACTCAAAGAAGTGAACTTGGATGGTTTGCTTGAGCGTTTTGAAGGTGGATTAAATGCCCAAATAAAAGCATCAGGCGAGGGACTTAGCTTAGGTCAAAAACAAATTATTGCTTTTATGCGCGCAGTAATCCGTAGACCTGATTTGTTGATACTTGACGAAGCAACTGCCAATATTGATACAGTTACCGAACAACTTCTTGAAGATATTTTACGAAAATTACCAAAGTCGGCTACTCGTATTGTCATAGCACATCGACTCAATACCATCGAAAATGCCGACGAAATATATTTTGTAAATGCTGGCACTGTTAACAAAGCAGGTTCAATGCAGGATGCTGTTGATTTATTATTACAACGCAAACGCCAAAGTTGATAAAAAATTAAAACTATTTGTTTATATTTGTATTTCGATTTTTTAAAATAGCACTATAACCAAGCTACAAATACATTTATGAACGATTTATCTCCTTTTTATCATTTTGCACGCGAGTTTGCACTATCTACCAACCGTAGTATTTTTCTGACGGGAAAAGCTGGAACTGGAAAAACAACTTTCCTTCGAAAACTCAAAACTGAAACAAAAAAACAAATGGCAGTTGTTGCTCCAACAGGTGTAGCAGCTATTAATGCAGGTGGCACAACCATGCATTCATTTTTTCAATTGCCATTTACACCTTTTATACCAACTGTTCAGGGTAGAAAGGAACTAATTGAAAAAACAAAAATGGTCGGATATCGCCGCAAAGTGATTCAGGAATTGGAATTACTAGTAATCGACGAAATAAGCATGGTTCGCGCCGATGTGCTCGATGCTGTTGATACTATTCTGCGCCATTTCAGATACAAATATAATGAGCCTTTTGGTGGCGTACAAGTCATTTTTATTGGTGATATGTTTCAACTTTCGCCAGTA
Organism: Paludibacter sp.; assembly: GCA_049317585.1. Taxonomy (GTDB): domain Bacteria; phylum Bacteroidota; class Bacteroidia; order Bacteroidales; family Paludibacteraceae; genus Paludibacter. The sequence goes on along the minus strand of JBMOHZ010000074.1, from coordinate 102 downwards.
GCTATCGAAACGGAATGGCGTATACTTTCACCTTATTACAAAAGCCCCTATTTTTTTCATAGTCAAGTAATTAATCAGCAACAACCGGTTTATATTGAGTTT
>JBMOHZ010000073.1:0-9281 GCA_049317585.1 Paludibacter sp. | reverse complement strand
CGTTGAGGCTTTGCTGCTCGCCAGCTATCCAGCGTTCGTCGGCCAGCTTATCGCGAAACGAAAAAGGAAACTTCGCCTCCAGTTCGTTTATTTGACTTTTTATTTTATCAACATTTCCGCTCAGTTTTTCTACTTTCTCCTTCAAACCATCAAAGCTTATTACGGGCGCAGCCGTTTTGAGGTCGATACTCAGCAAAATGGCATTGAGCATATCGAGGTTAGCCATATCGTAAGCGGCCTGTGCTTTAAGCAAGAGGTCTTTTTCGTGTTCGGTGCAGTTGGGGTTCACATCGGGGTGCAGTTTTTTCACTATCAGCACATACACTTCTTTAATTTTTTGAGTAATGTGTGGTGGTAAAAAGCTACTGTCAGTCATGAACTTTTTGGCCTGCTTGAGTTGCTCACTTTCGATGGCTATTTTTTTCAGATATTCGTCGAACTGTTTGGCAATTTTCTTTTCCACCGCACTTTTGTCGGGGTAAACGTTCTGATTAATATAAGCCTGCATAAGCTGTATGCGCTGTACAAGCATTTTTATTTCGGTCTGTAAGCAAAACTTTTGGTGCTGCAACTGTCCAATGGCATTGAGGTAAATGGCAGTTAAATAGTGCTCCTCGTAGGTCAGCATCTCATTTTTTTGCGAAAACAAATCGGCAAATTCCTTGCACAACAGCTGGTATTGCAAGTGCAGCATTTTTTGTTCGGGTGTTTGGTCAGGTAACATCATGTTTGTTGGTTTTTAAAGTCAAACGCCTCATTTAACTTTGCATAACGGTATTCGTCGGCAATGCGGTTATTTTTAACAATCGATTTTTCGAACACACATTCCAACTTGTAACCGGCTTTTTCGAGTACCCGTTGCGAAGCAGTATTAAAACCAAACACACCACTGTAAATGCGTAGCAAGCCCAGTTGCTCAAAACCATATCGGGTAATCATTTGTACTGCCCTGGTAGCAATTCCCTTAGCCCAAAACGGTTCGCCCACCCAGTAGCCAATCTCGGCCGATAGGCGGTACACGTCGGTTTGAGGCACCAGGCCTATGCATCCTGCCAGATTGCCCTTGTATGTAATGGCAAATGTCACAGGTGGATGCTCCGTCAGGCAATGGTTAATAAAGCCGGCAGCATCAGCTTCGGTGTAGGGATTGGGAATATAATCGCGCAGATTATCCCAAATATTGCTATTGTTGCAAAGCATAGCCAGCGCAGGTGCATCATCAGGCGTAAACTTTCGAAGGGTAATGTTTTGGTCGGTAATTTCCATAATGGTTTACTATTACTTTGAATGGTCAAAAATACAAAAAAAAACGTCATTTAGCTAAATCGGTCTTCAGTAATTTAAAATCATTGCCACATGTACAAATCGGTTCAAGTTTTACAACTACATTCTTCATCTTTAAACTTAGCACTTTCATAGCCTCTTATGAGCAATTTCATTAGTAGATATTACGCATATATAATGCACATATTACGCACATATAATGCTGATATAATGCTTATCGTATCTAAAAACCATAATATATACATTAATTTTACTTATTAATTGCATAATAGAATTATCTTTTCTATTTTTGTATCTGCAATAAATGTTGAATGTATCATAACATTATCACATCAACATAACATCACATCAACATATCATCACATCAACAACATGGCCATAGTAAACAGTATTTTTAAACCAACGGGTAGTATCGAAGGATTTTCGTTTTACACCGTAGCAGGTAGTGATAAGGTAATAATGCGCAAAAAAGGCGGACCGAAAAAGGCGCGAGTTGCTACAGGCAAAGAATTCGAAAAGCTACGGAAGCATCAGGAAGAGTGGAGCGGCTGTGTGCTGTTTGCGCGCAAAGTATGCATAGCTGTGGGCAACTTATACCCACTGAGCGATCACAACCTATCGTCGGCATGGACTGGCATGGGTAAAAAGCTTATGGGCCTGGATACAGAAAACGAAATAGGAAAACGAGCGGTGCAACTCAGCCAGTATAAGCAGGTGCTGGTGGATTTTAATTTTTGCCGTCAGAAACCGCTTATTAGTCTGCTGCGATTGGTACCCGAGTTCGAAACCGACCGCGAAAAAATGCAGGCCGTGGTGCGCTACCCACTCATAAATACGGCTGTGGATTTGGTAAACAGTGGCAAGCTACCTTATTTCCGGATAGTGGCTTCGTTGGGCTGTGTGAGCGATTTGAAGTTTGAGAAATCCCTCTTTTCGAACTATGCGGAGATGAACGACGATCTGAACGGAATAAGCATTTCGGAAACGAGTAACTGGCTATCGACCAACGACATAATCGAAAATCAGGAATTGACAATTGAATACGAAGAAAAATTCCAAAAACAACTTACACCCTACGTTAGCCTGATACTTGGTGTAGGCATAGAGTTTGGAGCCGTAGGCTTTGGTGGAAAGATAGAAGCCGTAAAACGCTCTGGAGCTGCCAAAATTGTAGCGGTGCTTTAATACAAAGGAAATTCAGAATTTGAACTTAACAAAATTTTTGAATCCATTTAAGAATAAAATCAGAAAATTGATTGTATATTTGCAACTCAATTAATTATCAATAATATTATGGCACGAGTAGCAGGTATTACAATAGAAAAAGACACACACGGCAATGCACGATATGCCCGTATCGATTTACGCAAATTCGGAGAATTATTAAATCCATTTTTAAAGGAAGTAGGAGTTGATACAGAAGTTTCGCCATATAACAAAAAATTTGTTGAAAAAATTCGTAAAGGTGAAGAACAAATTGCAAATGGAAATACACATAAATTAGATTTAAATGATTTATGGAAATAGAATTTACTGATGAAGCTAAAAAAGATTTGCACCAGCATAAGCGATCAGGCAACAAAGGAAATATGAAAAAAATTGAACAATTATTGTTTGCTATCGCTGAAAATCCTTATAGTGGCATTGGTCAACCAGAAGAATTGAAATACGATTTAACAGGTAAATGGTCAAGAAGAATTAATCTAGAACATCGATTAGTATATTCTATAGATACCAAAAAAGAAATAATTTATATTGAATCTTTATGGGGACATTATAAATAATTCCACATTAAGCTGCAAATTTTAGTCTACAATATTAATTTAATTCATTAATAATCAATATAATACACGTATACTCCCAAAAATAGACTGAAATAATAAAACGCAAAAGACCGATAATCGTTTGATTATCGGTCTTTTTTTGTTTGAAAGTGCGGCTGAAGGGACTCGAACCCCCACGCCTCTCGGCACCAGATCCTAAGTCTGGCGCGGCTACCAATTACGCCACAGCCGCATGTTTTACTGTTAGCGGGTGCAAAGATAATTAATTTTCTTTTGCTAACAATAGTAAATCATTAAAAAGTACAACAATTTATTTTTTTAATTTGCGTAGAAGGATAGCATGGCTACTTACCCACAGCTAATTACCTCTTACATAGCACCCAAGCTGTCTCAAACCGTTTGTCAGTCATCCGGAGTTGCTCCATATACGCAATAGCTTCCTGCTTATTAGTAAACGATTGTATAGCCACCCTCACCGTTTTTACGGGCGCTAGAACATGTGCACATTGATATGTTTCGTCAACAAGCATATTTTTGTATGCCTCGGCCGATTCAATAGTCGGCATACTGGCTACAATCACATGGTATAAATTTGAATCGTTATTATGAACAATATTATCCTGCAGCTTTGTTTCAACCAGTTCAGGACATTTAACTACCACTGTATCAATACTTGCAACTGCATAGGTTAATGCTTTTAAATTGATAATACTCGCTGTTTGACTTGTTTGATTGCGATTTAATTTTTCGGAGAGAAATAACAAACTCATTACGAGCACAAACATGGCTGCATAATGCATAAAACTTCTCAACTGTATTGTTTTCGCAGTTGATGCATTAGTCAGTTCATTATTCATACTAACTTCATGCAACTTATAATCCACATTGCCAATATTCATGGGAATAAAAGAGGCAAATCTATTGGGCGAAAAACAAATTGAATCTTCATCGGTCAAACTCAAAACACCAAAATCGCCAAAACTGCAACTGCGATTCAATTGTAAATTGCGTTTCAATTTATCAATCTCAACATGCAACAACTCCTGTGCTTTGCGATATGAAACTTGCTCAGTTCGTGCTATTTCAATCACCAGCAAACCATCGGCATGATGCATTAATGGATTGAATGATATGGTTTTATGAGGGGAATAAACGGTATTATCAACAATTACTGCCGACTGATGTTGCAACACAAAACCACCTAAGCCAGGCACCACAACATATTCGTTGCGCGACAATAATTTTTGGATATGAATATAGATTTTTTCCACCTTGCAAATTTAGAGTATTCATTTTATATAAATTAGGGTTCGAACAAAAAGTTATTAACAACTTGTCAAACCTGAAAATTCATTGTATCTTTGTAATTGAAAACTAAAACGATATCAAAAATAAACTATTCAGCATTTATGAAACGAACTTTAATGATTACTGGTGGAGCTGGTTTTATTGGCTCGCACGTTGTACGTCTTTTTGTAAACAAATACCCTGATTATCTGATTCTTAATCTCGATTATCTGACGTATGCAGGCAATCTCGAGAATTTGAAAGACATTGCTGATGCTCCCAATTACAAATTTTTGAAAGGCGATATTACCGACGAAAAACTGATTCCAGAACTTTTTGCTACCTACAATATAGATGGTGTAATTCACTTAGCAGCCGAATCGCATGTCGACAGGTCAATTACTGATCCATTTTCGTTTCTTAAAACCAATGTGTTTGGAACAGCCAACCTGCTAAATGCAGCTAAAAATGCCTGGAAAGAAAATTACGAAGGCAAACGGTTTTATCATGTATCGACCGATGAAGTGTATGGCGCACTCGAATTTGATGGTACGTTTTTTACCGAAACTACTAAATACGATCCACATTCGCCCTATTCGGCAAGTAAAGCTTCGAGCGACCACTTTGTACGTGCCTATCACGATACGTATGGCCTGCCAGTTGTGATTTCGAATTGTTCGAATAATTATGGTGCCAATCATTTTCCTGAAAAATTAATTCCACTATCAATTAATAATATTAAGCACAATCGCTCAATTCCTATTTACGGAAAAGGTGAAAACGTGCGCGATTGGTTATTTGTAAACGACCATGCTCGTGCTATCGACACTATTTTTCACAATGGAAAAAACGGTGATACGTATAATATAGGTGGCAATAATGAATGGACAAACATTGACTTAATTCATAAACTTTGCGAGATTATGGACCGAAAACTGGGACGCGAAGCAGGTGAATCGGCCAAACTAATCACGTTTGTAAAAGACAGAGCCGGACATGATTTAAGATATGCCATTGACTCCACAAAATTACAACGGGAACTAGGTTGGAAACCATCCTTGCAATTTGAAGAAGGACTCGAAAAAACAGTTGATTGGTATATGGAAAACCAGGAATGGTTGGATAATGTAACCAGTGGAGCCTATCAAAAATATTATTCAAATCAATATACTGATAAATAATATCAAGGCAAATAATCTGTAAACGAAAATAAAATTGCAAAAAATCATCTAATTGTTTGTTATATAAAGAATTATTTGTACTTTTGCAGCCGATAAAGAACTATGTGAAGGGGACTACAGTCCCCTTCTTTGTTAATTCTACGCAATATATGATTTTAAAAGACACTGTTATACAGTACATTAACGAATTTTTAGCTGATTCAAATTACTATTTGGTGGATATAAATATCAGTACCGACAATCGTATTTCAATTGAAATTGATTCATTCGATGGCGTTTCACTCGATTATTGTATAGGACTAAGCAAGTTTATTGAATCAAAATACGACAGAGAAGTAGAAGATTTTGAATTAGAAGTAAGTTCAGCTGGTCTGACTGAGCCATTTAAGGTTCTGAAACAATACGAAAAAAACATTGGTAACGAGGTTGAAGTACTTTCTAAAAATGGCATAAAGCAATCCGGCGAATTAGTATCGGCCAACGAACTTTTTTTTACAATATCCATTGAGAAAAAAGTTCAACCCGAAGGTGCTAAACGAAAAATAATAGTAAATGAAGAAATTTCATTTAATTACAGTGATATAAAATATACTAAATACATTATCAGATTTAAATAAGCTATGAGCAAAAAAGAAACAATCAACCTGATTGACACCTTTTCGGAGTTTAAGGAACTGAAAAGCATCGACAGAAGCACTTTAATAAGTGTTATGGAAGAATCATTCCGTAGTGTAATTACCAAATTATTTGGCAGTGATGATAACTACGACGTAATTATTAACCCCGACAAAGGTGACTTCGAAATTTACCGAAATCGTGTAGTAGTAGAAGATGATGAATTGGAAGATTCAAATACCGAAATATCACTGACAGAAGCGAAAAAGATTGCTGACGATTACGAAATTGGTGAAGATGTAACTGATACAGTTGATTTTCTAAGTTTCGGACGACGTGCAATTCTTACTTTACGTCAAACACTTTCGTCGAAAATACTTGAATTACAAAAAGACAGCGTTTTTGCTAAATACAGCGAAAAAGTTGGTCAGATTATAAGTGCCGAACTTTACCAGGTTTGGAAAAAAGAAATGCTTTTGATTGATGATGAAGGTAATGAATTGTATTTACCCAAAACAGAACAAATACCTACTGATTTTTACCGCAAAGGCGACACTGTAAGAGCAGTGGTAGCTATGGTGGAAAATAAAAACAATAATCCAAAAATTATTGTATCACGTATTTCGCCTGTTTTCCTCGAAAGACTTTTCGAATTGGAAGTACCGGAAATACACGAAGGATTGATACTTGTTAAAAAAATAGCTCGTGTACCTGGCGAACGTGCAAAAGTGGCTGTAGAATCGTACGACGAACGTATTGATCCGGTTGGAGCATGTGTAGGTGTAAAAGGATCTCGTATTCACGGTATTGTTCGCGAACTACGTAACGAAAACATCGATGTAATTAATTATACAAACAATGTAAGTCTTTTTATATCAAGAGCTTTAAGCCCTGCTAAAATATCTTCAATTCGCTTAAACGAGGCCGAAAAGAAAGCAGAAGTTTATTTGAAGCCAGACGAAGTTTCGTTGGCAATTGGTAAAGGTGGGTTAAATATCCGTTTGGCAAGCATGCTTACAGGCTATACTTTAGATGTTTACAGAGACATTGATGAAGAGGATACAGAAGACATTTACCTGGATGAATTTACGGATGAAATTGATGCTTGGGTAATTGATGCATTTAAAGCAATTGGATGCGACACAGCTAAAAATGTACTAGCCATACCACGTCATGATTTGATTCGCAGAACAGATCTTGAAGAAGAAACAATTGATGAAGTTTTAGCTATTCTCAATGCCGAGTTTGAAGAATAAAAAAAAAGAGAACTCATGATGCATCAATAAAACAACCGAGCATTAAACTGCTCATTTTTAATAAAATTCATAAATTTATATATGTCCATAAGATTAAGCAAAGCCTGTAAAGATTTAAATGTCGGTATGTCTACCGCCATAGATTTTTTGGCAAAAAAAGGTCATAAATTGTTGGTCGATCCTAATTTGAAACTCACCGATGAAGAACATCTTTTATTAGCCAAAGAATTTAACAAAGACATGGCTCTTAAAATGGAGTCCGAAAGGTTAAGTACTGAACGTCATTTAAAAGAAAAAGCTGCCTCAGTAGTACTCGATGGCTATGCTAAACCCGTTCAGGAAACAAAACCTGTAGAAACTATTAAAACTGTAGTTCCTGAGGACTCAAAACCACATATAAAAGCCGTAGGACAAATTGATTTAGATGCCGTAAACAAACCTCATTCAAAGCCGGTTGAAAAACCAGAGCAACACAAGGAGGAAGCCAAGGTATATCATCAAGAAAAACCAGTTGAGAAACCGGTTGAAAAACCAATAGAAAAGCCTGTTGAGAAACCAATAGAGAAAGTAATAGTTCCCGAAGTAAAAGCAGAGCCTGTTCAAAAAACAGAACCAATAAGCAAACCTACTGAAAACAAACCAGTTGTAGAAGAAAAGACAGTTCAACCCGAACTTAATTCGGATATAAAAGCGGTAAATGAAACAGCTAAGGTTGAAATGCCAAAAGAGCAAACTATAGCTCCTAAAGCTAAAAAAGAGGAACCAAAAATTGAAGTTGAAGATCAAAATGAGGAATTAGCTGAAAACAATGAAGAGATATTCTCACTTGGTCGTCCAGCGTTCGAAAAAGGGCCAGTTGTAATTGGAAGTATTGATTTAGATTTATTGAATCAGAATACACGTCCAAAACCAAAAACAAAGGAACAAAAACGCAAAGAACGCGAAGAAAAAATTCGTCCGGCAGGGAATGATAATAAAAAACCATTACAACTTACTACAAAATCGGAAGTAGATGCAGCAGCTGCTGCCAATGGTAATAACCCGAATATTAAGAAAAAACGGGATCGGATTCACAACAACAAGGTTGATATTAATAAAGTACAACAAGGTGGTGGTGAAAAAGGTGCATTTATTAAAAAACCAATTCAACCTCCTACAGGTGGTGGCACAGGAAATGTTGCTAAACCAAATAAGGACAATAAAGATAAGTTTAAAAAGCCTCTTAAAACTGTAGTAAACGAAGAAGAGGTTCAAAAACAAATAAAAGAAACATTAGCCCGCTTGGCTAATGGCAATAAAAAAGGAAAAGGAGCCAAGTATCGTCGTGACAAACGCGATACCGAACGTAACCGCCAACAAGAACAAGCTCAACGCGAACGCAGCGAAGAAAGCGTTATTAAGCTAACAGAATTTGTGACTGTAAGCGAGTTGGCAATCATGATGAATGTTTCTGTAAACCAAGTAATTGGTACATGTATGAGCATAGGCATGATGGTATCAATCAATCAACGTTTGGATGCTGAAACAATTAAAATTGTGGCTGATGAATTTGGATTTAGCACACAATTTGTAAGTGCCGAAGTAATTGATGCCATTGGTGAGGAAGAAGTGGATACTGAAGAGGATTTACAACCACGCGCACCAATTGTTACAGTAATGGGACACGTTGACCATGGTAAAACTTCACTTTTGGACTACATTCGCAAAACGAATGTTATTGCTGGTGAGGCTGGTGGTATTACTCAGCACATTGGAGCATACAATGTAAAATTAGAAAACGGACAAAGCGTAACATTCTTGGATACTCCTGGTCACGAAGCCTTTACGGCGATGCGTGCACGTGGAGCACAAGTAACCGATATTGCTATTATTAT
>JBMOHZ010000072.1:0-9332 GCA_049317585.1 Paludibacter sp. | reverse complement strand
GGCATAAGCAATATTGATTGCTTCATTTGCTTTCATAAACGATTTCCATACTGTTTGCTTTGCACCTCTTACATCGATACGTGCTTGGTTACCATTTTTCATGCGGTTTTCTATTCCCCAAGATGATAGGTAGCGAGTTGTAGTTCCCGGATTTCCCATTATCATACTATAATCTCCGGCAGTATATCCTTTGTTCGAAATGGTTGCAAATCGCTTCGGTGAGTAAGGTATATTGTCTTTAGAGTAAGTTGCTGGTTTTCCATTTACGTCACTATAAACCCTAAATACAGAGAAATCGCCTGTATGTCGAGGCCACATCCAATTGTCGGTGTCACCACCAAATTTTCCTATTGACGATGGTGGCGCATACGCAAATCGTACATCTGTAAATTCTTCGTAAACAAATACAAAAAAGGCATTATCAGAATAAAACGATTTGGTGCTTATCTTGTAGTGTGTATCTTTCGAAAACTCTTTTTTGATGGCTGTTAATATAGAGTCTTGTTTGGCAACGCGTTTATTGCCTGTTAGTTCGTCGGGTAACTGCGAAATAACTCGTTCGGTAATATCAGTAATGCTTACCAAAAATTTTACAGTGAGGTCTGGCGTAGGTATTTCATCTTCGAGTTTTACGGCAGTAAAACCATTTTTTAAATAATTATGTTCCACTGTACTGTGTTGTTGGATAGCTCCAAAACCACAATGATGATTAGTGAAAACTAATCCTTGGTTCGATACCACAACACCTGTACATCCATTTCCAAAAACAATAACAGCATCTTTGAGGCTTACATTTTTATCGCTATAAATTTGGTCGGCAGTAAGAGTACAGCCCATTCCGTTCATTTTTTGAATATTGAGTTTTTCAATTAAAGGCAACATCCACATACCTTCGTCGGCCTTTGCTGCAAAACTGCTAATTACTACCAATAATAATACTACTAATTTTTTCATTCTGACTGTTTTTACGAGTTTTTTCTTGTTTTTAAAATAATAAATATCGAATTTCGATATACAAAATTAGTCATTAGTTTATAAATATGAAAATTTTATTCAAATTATTTATTCGTAACAATCCATTAATTGAATTTTAAATTTTCGAATGTCTTCTTTTTTTTATATATTTGCAGTTCATATCAAATTGGGAAAAAACAGTATATGCTATTTTCAGAAGTAATTGGACAACAAGAAATTAAAGAGCGTTTTGTGCGCTCTGTAAAGGATCAGCGGATTCCTCATGCTCAATTATTACGTGGACCCGAAGGAATTGGAAAGTTAGCATTGGCCATAGCTTATGCTCAATATATTTGTTGCGAAAATAAGAATGAAAACGATTCGTGTGGTGTTTGCCCTTCGTGTGTGAAATACAAAAAACTGGCACACCCCGATTTGCATTTTGTGTTTCCAATTATTAAACCTGCTGGTAAATTAAGCACTGTTTGCGATGATTTTGTAGGTGAATTTAGAGAAACTATCATTCAAAACCCATATTTTGGTGTGAACGATTGGTATGCAGTAATTAGTGGCGATGCAAAACAGGGAATGATTTATTCGAATGAAAGTCAGGAGATTATTCGTAAATTAAGCCTTAAAACATACGAGTCCGAATACAAAATAATGATTATTTGGTTACCCGAAAAAATGAACGGGGAATGTGCTAATAAACTATTGAAAATATTAGAGGAGCCACCTGAAAAAACTGTTTTTCTATTGGTTTCAAATGCTCCCGACGAAATTTTAACGACCATTCTTTCACGTACACAACATGTTGCTATACCTAAACTTACTGAAAGTGATTTGGTTAAAGCTTTGTTGAAAAACAGGGATATTGAAATTACTCAACACGATGCTCTTAATTTGGCACGAATTGCTAATGGTAGTTATTTGAGTGCCATGTCAATTTTGAGCGAGGACGATGAGAACAAAGTCAACTTTGAACGTTTTGTTCTTATTATGCGTTTAGCCTGGCAGGTTGGAAACAGGAAAGATCATGCTTCGCTAAAAACCTTACGTAAATGGGCCGACGATATGGCAGCGCCTGCTATTGGTAGGGAAAGACAGAAAAAATTTCTTGTTTATGCGCAACATATGACGCGTGAAAACTTTATTTTAAACTTAAAACAAACTGATTTAAACTATTTTGTAAGCTACGAATCAGATTTTTCTCAAAAATTTTCACCGTTTATTAACGAACGAAATGTGGAAGATATAATGAAAGAATTTGAATTAGCTGAAAGACATATTGAACGAAATGTAAACGCCAAAATGGTGTTTTTCGATTTGGTTCTCAAAATTATAATGCTGCTGAAAAGATAAATTAATGTGATGATGTGATAATGCACATGATGCGATAATAAGATGATTTGAAGATGTGTTGAATTTTTAAAAGAGATTATTAAAACTAAATATACCCACTTTTGACTAAACGAAAGTGGACTCAATTACTTTAAAAAAAAATGGATATTACTCTAAATAGTGGCGGTTGCTGCATGACTAAAGGTGGTTGTCAGTGCCATTCGAATAAAAAACTGGGTGTTTTTGATTGGCTGAGCGATTTGCCCGAAACACTAAACGAAACTGAATTTGTTGAAGTTCAGTTCAAAAATACACGAAAAGGTTATTTCTTGAATAGTACCAAAATACCACTTGAGAAAGGTGATATTGTAGCGGTTGAATCATCGCCTGGGCACGATATTGGTGAAGTTACGCTTCAAGGCCGATTGGTATTGTTACAAATGACTAAAAACAATATTCAGCCAGACCGTTTCGAAATTCGACGTGTATATCGTAAAGCGCGCGAAGTAGATATCGAAAAATACAACGAATCCAAAGCACGCGAGCAGGAAACAATGATTAAAGCCCGACAAATAGCTGATAGTCTGAAATTAAATATGAAGATTGGCGATGTAGAATTTCAGGGCGATGGAAATAAAGCTATTTTTTACTACATAGCCGACGAGCGTGTCGATTTTCGTCAGTTGATAAAAGTATTTGCCGAAACTTTCCGCATTCGTATTGAAATGAAGCAAATTGGTGCTCGTCAGGAAGCGGGTAGGATAGGGGGAATTGGCCCTTGTGGTCGCGAACTTTGTTGCTCTGGATGGATGACAAATTTCAATTCGGTATCAACTACAGCTGCTCGTATTCAGGATATTTCGCTAAATCCACAAAAATTAGCTGGTCAATGCGGCAAATTGAAATGCTGTATGAATTTTGAACTCGATACTTATCAGGATGCTCAAAAAGATTTTCCTTCAAAAGATATTGCACTCGAAACCGTTGATAATACCTACTTTCATTTCAAAACAGATGTTTTCAAAGGTATTTTATCCTATTCCACTTCAAAAGAATTTGGTGCCAATATTGTTTCAATTGATGTAAATAGAGCTAAAGAAGTGATAGCGTTGAATAAGCAAGGCAAAAGGCCCGAATCGCTTGAACTTAAAGTGACTACAGCTAAGGCTCCTGTTGTTGATTATAACAATGTTGTTGGGCAGGATAGCCTAACAAGGTTTGATAGTGCTAAAAAACCACCTGTTAAAAACAACAAAAATCAGGGTAATAGGAAAGAAGGTTTTGCAAGACCAGTGCAAAATTCAAGTAGCAATCCACCAAAACTTATTAAACGCAATGACCAGAATAATCCACCAAAAGAGTAAATTATTATATTTGTTGATTATCATATTGCTGGCATCGTGTGTGAAAAATGAAGTTTTTTTTAAATATCAGCCAGTAAACGTGAATGGATGGTCGAAGGACAGTGTTTACACTTTTGATGTCACAATTGATGACCCAAGTGCGAATTATAACTTCTATGTAAATACTAGAAATAGAGGTGAATATCCATATCAAAACCTGTGGCTTTTTATTTCGGAAGTACGCCAGGATAGTACTGTCACAAAGGATAGCATTAACTTTTATTTGGCCGATGATTATGGTAAATGGCTTGGTTCAGGTGTTGGGCCTATCTATAATATGCCTGTTCTCTATCGTCAAAATTTCAAATTTGCTAAATCTGGTCGGTATCGTTACCAAATTCAACATGGCATGCGCGACTCCATGCTTGTTGGTATTAACGATATTGGTTTAAAAATTGAAAAAGTAGAGTAATTTATGGGTAAAAATAAATTGTCCAAGTTTGCTGATATGGAGCAATACCCACATGTTTTTCAAGTTTCGTCGCATGCAGTACGCGAAGGTAATGAGTTTAACATGAAAGGTGCTTGGAATGAACAGTTTTTCAAAAACAACAATCCAATAGTTTTAGAGCTAGGTTGCGGTAAAGGTGAATATACTGTAGGCTTAGCCGAGTTATTTCCCAACAAAAATTTTATTGGCGTCGATATAAAAGGAGCTCGTATGTGGACAGGTGCCAAAGATTCGCACGAAAAAGGCTTGAAAAATGTTGCTTTTTTACGTACCAACATCGAAATGATCTTTCATTTTTTTGCTGCAAGCGAAGTGGCCGAAATTTGGTTGACTTTTCCCGATCCTCAGATGAAAAAAGTGACCAAACGTCTTACTGCAACTAATTTTATACGTTCCTATCTTCAATTTTTACAACCTTCAGGATTAATTCATTTAAAAACCGACAGTAATTTTATGTTTACTTATACCTGTCAAATGGTTAATGTAAATGGTTTTGAAGTGAATTTCCTGACCGATAATCTTTATAACTCAGGTTTGATAAATCCTATTTTGAAAATTAAAACCTACTACGAACAACAATGGCTCGATAGAGGTCTCACAATTAAGTATATTCAGTTTATTCCACATCAAAATGAATTTTTTGTTGAACCAGATGAAGAAATTGAATATGATGCGTACCGTAGTTTTGGTCGAAGCAAAAGACATGGTATAGAGGAGTGATTTTGATTCGTTTTTATCTAAAATGCTGAAAATGATAATAAATCACGTAAAATAATGTATTTTTATAAGTTTTAATTTTCTATTTTGGAAAGAAAATTGTAATTTTGGACTCTCATTTCATAAATATTCAATTATGGCTAAAGAAGTATTAAATAATAGTGGTGTAATGTATAACGCATTGACAAATGGAAGTAAAATTGTAGGTAAAATTTTTGCCGATAGCGATTTTAGAATTGATGGAGAAGTAGAAGGCGATATATCGTGCAACGGAAAGTTAATTATTGGCCAAAATGGAATGCTTAAAGGGACTATAACCTGCGTTAATGCCGAAATTGTAGGTACTGTAAATGGTAATATCACTGTTTCGGATACACTTACTCTCAGAAGTAGTGCTCAAATAAAAGGAGATGTGAAAACTAAAATACTGGTAGTAGAACCTAATGCGGTGTTTAATGGAACTTGTTCCATGCGTGATGTGGTTAAAGTAGAAGTAGAGTAATATGTAAATATATAATATTAAAGACGTTGAGGTAATGAAATGCTTCGACGTTTTTTTATTTTTATACTCGTTTAATAATAATTTCAAAATCGGAATAATGTTGTACAACGCTTTTGTTATTGATGAAATTGAAGGCACATTTAACTCCTCAATAAAAACATTAAATACATTAGATTTGCCTGAAGGTGAAGTTTTAATCAAAGTAGAATATTCATCGATTAATTATAAGGATGCTTTATCAGCAACAGGCAATAAGGGAGTAACCAAAAATTATCCTCATACGCCTGGAATTGACTCAGCAGGAGTAGTTGTTGAATCGTTTTCAGCCAATTTTAAAACTGGCGACCATGTAATTGTAACTGGCTATGATTTAGGAATGAATACGCCTGGTGGTTATGGTGAATATATTCGTGTACCAGCCGAATGGGTAGTTAAATTGCCCAAAGGTCTTACACTCAAAGAATCAATGATAATTGGTACAGCAGGATTTACGGCTGCTATTTCGCTATCACGCTTATCCGAATTGGTAAAACCCACTGATGGTAAGGTAATTGTGACTGGTGCTACAGGTGGAGTTGGATCAGTGGCATTATCATTATTAGCTAAAAATGGATACCAAACCGTGGCTGTATCAGGCAAAGAAGCTGAATATCCATTTCTGAAACAATTGGGGGCTTCCGAAATTATTTCGCGTGAACAATTTCAGCAAATCGAAAAACGTCCTGTGCTTTCGGCTCAATATGCTGGTGCAATTGATACCGTTGGAGGAGTAGCACTCGAGAATATCTTAAAATCGCTTCAACCTTTAGGTGCAGTAACTACTTGTGGTAGTGTGTCTTCTACCCAACTAAATATGACAGTTTTTCCATTTATATTACGTGGAATTACGCTTATAGGCATTTCTGCTCAAAACTTCCCCACTCATTTACGAACTGCATTGTGGGAAAAATTAGCAAACGAGTATAAACCAACTCATTTGTTGGATATTTACAACGAAATTGGCTTAAATGATTTACAAAAAGCAATTGATGATATTCTGCAGGGAAAACTGAAAGGACGTACTATTGTTAAACACAATTGATTTTTTTAGATTTGTGGCATTTTGATTTTTATTTCTCGAAAAAAAGTTGCAATTTTGCAGAACAATAAAGTACAAACTAAAAAACTTCTTTTCACCTTCTCAAACAGATGGCATTAGCAAACGAGAATTATCTCAAAACTCCTGAAATCTATTGTTTTGACGAAATAGAGAAACGTGTGAATGCGTATAAAGTGTTGCATCCTAATGCCAAAATTATTAGGCTTGGAGTAGGTGATGTTACGCGTCCGTTGCCTAATGAGGTGGTTCAAGCTATGCATGCTGCTGTGGATGAATTGGCTCAAGCTGCCACATTTCGTGGTTATAGTCCACCGCAAGGTTACGATTTTTTAATTGAGAAAATATTAAAGGAATACCGTTCCAAAGGCGTTTCGCTGACTAAAGAAAGCGTTTTTATTAGCGAAGGAGCTAAATCGGATATTGGAAATGTAGGTCATATACTGGGTAGAGACAATATAATTGCTATTGCCGATCCTGTGTATCCTGTTTACGAAAATGCAACCATTATGAGTGGGCGTGCAGGTTATTTGTCCGACGATCAGAAGTGGAGTAATATTGTTTATCTTCGATGTTCGAGCGAAACTGGTTTTATTCCTGAATTGCCCGAAGAAAAAGTGGATATTATTTACCTGTGTAATCCAAATAATCCCACGGGTACTACTATTAATAAAAATGAACTTAAACGTTGGGTGGATTACGCCATCGAGCATGAAAGTATAATCATATACGATGCAGCATATCAATCATTTATTGCTGATGAAGATGTGCCGCAAAGCATTTACGAAATAAAAAATGCTAAAAAAGTAGCAGTCGAAATTCGAAGTTATTCCAAAACGGCTGGTTTTACAGGTTTACGTTGTGGCTTTACGGTAATTCCGCCCGAGTTAATGGTGCATACCAAAATGGGTGAAAAAGTTGCTTTAAATAAACTTTGGAGTCGCCGCAAAGCAAATTATACAAATGGAGTATCATACGTGGTACAGCGTGGAGCCGAAGCTACTTACACCAAAAAAGGAAAAGCAGAAGTAGCCGATTTGGTCAATTATTATATGAATAACGCCGCCATGATTCGTAAAGAATTAATCAACTGCGGATTGGAAGTTTATGGAGGTATAAATTCGCCTTATGTATGGTTTCGTACTCCAAACGATCAACCTTCGTGGAAGTTTTTTCAGCAATTGTTGTACGATTTTCAAATTGTGGGAACTCCAGGAGTCGTTTTTGGTTCGCTCGGCGAAGGATTTATGCGTCTGACAGGTTTTAGTAGTCGCGAAGGTACGCAAATAGCAATGGAGCGTATCCGGAATAGCTTGTAATAAATAAAAACAAGCATTTTTAAAATTAAATTGTAAAATATTAAATTAAATATTTATGTGTGGAATTGTAGGTTACATTGGTAAGCAACAAGCTTATCCTATTTTGATAAAAGGGCTTCAACGTCTTGAATATCGTGGATATGATAGTGCTGGTATTGCACTTATTAGCAATGGTAAATTAAATGTTTATAAGGCAAAAGGCAAAGTATCTGAATTAGTTCAGTTTGCGAATCAAAAAGATATAAGTGGGCATATTGGTATTGCTCATACCCGTTGGGCAACACATGGTGAGCCTAATCAGGTTAATGCACATCCTCACTATTCACAATCAGAGGAATTGGCTATCATACATAATGGTATTATCGAAAATTATGCTGTGCTCAAAGCTGGATTACTAAAAGAAGGTTATACTTTTAGCAGCGAAACGGATACAGAGGTGCTTATTCAATTAATTGAGTTTGTAAAAAAATCGAATAATATTGATTTGTCAACTGCTGTTCAACTAGCACTTAATCAGGTTATTGGAGCTTATGCTATTTGTGTAATCGAAAAAAACAATCCTGATATTATTGTGGCAGCTCGTAAAGGTAGCCCATTAGTTGTAGGTGTAGGCGATGATGAGTATTTTTTGGCATCGGATGCAACACCCATTGTTGAATTTACCAATAAGGTGGTATATGTTGGTGACGAAGAAATTGTGACGTTGCAACGTGGAAAGGAATTGAAGATCAAAACTATATCTAATGTTGTAAAAACTCCCGAAATTAAAAAACTCGAAATGACACTTAGTCAACTTGAGAAAGGTGGTTATCCACATTTTATGATTAAGGAAATTTTTGAACAGCCCAAAACGCTGAGCGATAGTATGCGCGGACGTGTAAATGTGGACGAAGATAATATTAAACTTTCAGGATTTATCGATAATAAAGATCGATTTATGAATGCTGGTCGTATTATTATTACTGCTTGTGGTACTTCGTGGCATGCTGGTTTGATAGGAAAATACGCTATCGAAGAGTTTGCTCGCATTCCTGTTGAGGTGGAGTATTCTTCGGAGTTTAGGTATCGTAATCCGGTAATAAATAAAAATGATTTAGTGATACCAATTTCGCAATCAGGCGAAACTGCCGATACTTTGGCAGCTGTTGAACTTGCCAAATCAAACGGAGCATTTATTTTTGGTATTTGTAATGTAGTTGGGGCATCCATTCCTCGCTTAACCGATTCGGGCTGTTATACTCATGCTGGACCCGAAATTGGTGTGGCATCAACAAAAGCATTTACAGCTCAGGTAACAGTATTAGTTATGCTTGCTTTGCTTATGGGAAAGGAAAAAGGCACAATTACCGATGAATTCTATTTGAAATGTGTTCGTGAATTAGGTCGAATTCCTGAAAAAATTAAAAGTATTTTAGATCAAAGTGAGGCCATTTCGCAATTTGTAAAAACCTTTACGTATGCTCAAAACTTTATATATCTAGGTCGTGGTTATAATTTCCCTGTAGCACTCGAAGGTGCTTTGAAGTTAAAGGAAATTTCATACATTCAT
>JBMOHZ010000071.1:0-9381 GCA_049317585.1 Paludibacter sp. | reverse complement strand
TCTCATCAAGTTTTACAATATTATAAGCGCCATAAAACGGACCGAAAAATGAAACTTTTAGGCTGCCAATTGTTTCACTCCCTGCAAATTTTGCTTTCCCAATCGATTCGCTCCAAGTGTTCGACTTTAGTTTACATCCACGGTTAATAACCTTCACTTTTCCATCTTCACGCAGACTGTAATTGGCTGTAACATTGGATAATCCTCGCTCAAAACTGTGGTCGAAGCGTGCAATTTCATACCAAGTACCCAAGTATTTGTTTAACTCAAAATTTCGTATTACATCGGGTGATGGAGGCGTTTCGGCACAGGCAGTTAATCCGAAAATGCTGGCAATAGCAATAAATAGCGATTTGAATGTTTGTTTCATTTTTTGTTTGTTAAAATCTTGTGTTTTATATTTTTTAGACAAATTATATTGGTATTAGTTGCACATAATATTAATTCTTTATTCAAAATATGCACATTTATATTCTCCAGTCCGTAAAAGCTTTTTTTGGTTTAGATCAAACCTTTGAAGTTCAACATAACCATTATATTCTATTTTAGACTCAGGGCATTTAGGTTTCACTGAATCTTCAAGTGCAACTTCTGTCCAAAAACTAATTAAGTGACCATTAATATCCAATTCTCCATCATATCCTGTTGAAAATATTAGTTTAATATTTTCTAAGTCATAAACTGTTAGGCCTCTATATGCTGTAGTGCCATCGTCAATAATTAAATAGTGATCCACTAGATCAACAAAATAATCTGTGTTTTTCAATATTAATTTATTATTCCTGTCAAAAACATAAATATTTTCACCTGAATCATCAATAATTGGAGTAACTATTACCTTGTAATTTTTAAATTTATAAACTGTCGAATCTTTATATTCCTTGAAATTTTCATCTTGAATATTTTGGTCAACTTTAATATGTTTTTTAGCGGTATCAGCAATTTTTGGTTTACAACCAAAACTAAATGCTAAAGAAATAAACAGAAAATATGCCATTGACTTTTTCATAATTACGGATTTAATTTATTAGCAACATCGTTTCATGTTGAAATTAATTGCTGTCAAAACACATTTAACGTATTCGCTCAATTTTTTTTCAAATATAGTAAAAATTTCGTTTGGTAGGTTTGATTAGTTTTATTTGTGCGAACTTTAGTTTGAGTTAGGTGTTTTACAGGAAATAAAATACGACAATAATGACAGATAATTTTGCACATCGTGCAGCGGAATGGGATAATCCATCGAAAGTAGAAATGACGAAGAAATTTGTAGCTGCATTAACTCAAAATATTGAGTTGAAAAAGCATTGGCGAGCACTCGAAATTGGTGCTGGAACTGGTTTAGTCGGTTTACAAATTTTACCTTATGTGGGAAGTGTGGTTTTCGAAGATACTTCGGCTGCAATGCTTGGTGTGTTGAAACAAAAACTCAATGGCGATGAAAAAGTTGAACTAATTGAAGGTGAAGTTTTTGAATATAGAAGCCAGAATATTGATTTTGTGTTTTCGTGTATGGCATTTCATCATATTCCCGATATTGATAAAACCTTGCATCATTTATACCAAATTACAAACGTAGGAGCGACTATTGTTGTGGGCGATATTCGTACTGAAGATGGGTCGTTTCACCATTTTGAACCTATTCCACACAAAGGATTTGACACCTCTGAATTAAGCGTTAAATTCGAAAATGCTGGTTTTAAAGTCCTTTCAACCGACACCTATAATATCTTGAATCGCGAACGTAAACCAGGAGTTTTCACTGACTATGAGCAGTTTATGTTAATTGCGAGAAGGATGTGATAATGTGATGATGAGTTGATGTGATGATGAGTTGTTGTGCCCGCTAGGCTTTGCCGCTAAACACAGCCTAATATTACGAACTTGCCTGCGGCAGGCAGGTCTAATAACGCCCGATGGGCAAATAACGGCTTTAGCCAAATATCGCACGAAGTGCCAATAACGCGAAGCATGTTTTATTTTCTCCCAAAATCAGCTGGAATTTCGCCCCAAACTTCGGTTTCCCATTTCAGCACTTTGTTTTCGTAGGTATTTTCGGCTAACCATTTTTCGGCGCGAGCTAACAAATCGAAAAGCACTTTGTTTTTATCCGTTTTTTCAATTTTAGTGCGTGCTTTTCCTGTACGGAGCCATGCAAGAGCAGTCATGCTGTCGGTGTAAATGGGCAGCAGGCTGCCTTTTTGTTTTGATAAAGCTAGGGCATGCACAAGAGCCAGAAATTCACCTATATTATTCGAACCATCGGGGTAAGGTCCCATTTTAAAAATCTCAGTCCCGTTTTTAGTGTAGACTCCTCTGTATTCCATTGGTCCGGGATTGCCGCTACAAGCAGCGTCTACAGCAATACTTTCGGGGTTAGGTAGTCCAACTTTGGCTATTTGTTCGGCAGTGGGTTTCGGCGTTGAAGTTTTGGCATTTTTACCTACATAATCCCAATAAGGTGAGCAAAAAGCCTCGCGTGCCTCCTCCAAAGTGGCAAACGATTTAAATTTAGCTTCGCCAAAACCGTGTGTTTGCTTTTTACACTCCTCCCACGAAGTGTAAATTCCCGGCTCATGTCCGTCCCAAACCACGAAGAAGTTATTTTTCTTTTTACTCATCTCTAAAAAAATAGAAATTTCAAATTAGAAATCAAAAATATGTAATTAAGTTTTTAATAACAACAAATAACGCGAACTTGCCTGTGGTAGGCAGGGCTAATAACGAGCGAAGCACCAATAACACGAAGCACCTAAAGAATCTCCATCACTTCCTTTAGCGACCGAATCATATACGTGCATTCAGGTTTTTCGCCGTTTTCGGGGTAATGAAGTGGATAATACACCTGATCGATACCTGCGTTTTGAGCTCCAACAATATCGGCAGCATAACTATCACCTATCATAATCGACTCCGAAGATTTTGCACCATTTAAATCTAGCGCATATTCAAAAATTTGTTTGTCGGGCTTAAGTGCGCCTGCTGCTTCCGAAAGCACTATGTGGTTGAAATAGTGCTCGATACCCGAACTGCGCATTTTACGGTATTGAACTTCAACAAATCCGTTAGAGATAATGGTGAGTGGGTAATTTTTGGCTGTTAAATAATCAAGCAGCTCAATAGCGTGAGGCATCAACGTCGTTTTGGTGGGCAGGTTATCGAGATAATGCTGACCAATTTCGGTTGCTAATGCTTCGTCAGTTACACCCATTTTTGATAATGGATACAAAAATCGTTCTTTGGATAAATACTCTTTTGTAATTTCACCTTTGCCATAAAGTTCCCAAAGTTCAATATTTCGGCGGGCATAAATATCGAAAAACTGGTCGAAATTTTCGAAATAGCGTATCAAACCACGGTCATCGAACATGTCTTTCATAGCCAATCGGGCGTTGGTATGAAAATCCCAAATCGTATCGTCGAGATCGAGAAAAACAAACTTATAATTTTTTGAATTTGCCAATTTGCCAATGTGTTAAAATGACAATTAAATTACAACTAATAACATGCGAAGCACTAATAACGGCGTAGACTAATAAGGCGAAGCAAATAACGCACGAAGTGCCTATTCCACTTCAATAACCAAGTACTTACTTACGCTCCAAAACCCGTTGGTGTCAGTTATAAGCAATACGAAATTGTCTTTTTCTTTCTCAAGCGTGTAAGAAGATTTTGGGTGCGAAGTCAAAATTTTGGCTCGTGTAGAATAAAGCGGAATGGATTTGGTTTTACGAGCATCGATACGCACAAAATAGTTTTTATTAAAATCGCTTTGTAAAATGCGTTTAGGGCTAAAAATACCATCGCTCGTTATTATTTTTTGATCTTTTAATTCTTTGCGTGTACCAAATACATACCATGCTGTGTGTATGGTTTCTTCTTGCTCGTTTAGCTTGCTTTGTTTTATTTCGTTATCCGATTTTAAACCTTCAATATCTTTACCCATAGTGCTTACGGTAGTGCCAAGGTCGGCTATAAGCGAATCTTTAGCAGCTAACTCTGCTTGTAAAATGGCTACTTTCGAACTCTGTTCTTCGAGGGCTTTTGTCAAGCGGGCGATGCTGCGTTCCAACTCTTCCGATTTGATTGAACTTTTTTTGAGTTTAGTTTTCAAACGCGATAGTTCATCTTTGTTTGTAAGTAACATTTCATTCAGATACAACAAATCTTCATTTATTTTGGTGCGTGTATCATCAGTTAACTCACCACTTTCGGGCTGAGTTTGTAAAACACCTTGCGTTTCTTTTATTTTCTCGATGTTTTGTTCAATCTGATTCATTGCCGAAAAGTACTCGTCAATCTCGTCCTGCATTTGTTGTTTGGCGCGCATCAACGAGTCGTTTTGTTCTTGTAATGCTTTGTAGTCCGACGATTTAAAATTGCACGACGACAATACCAATGCTGATACGATTAGAACTGAAAAGAAAGTTTTCATTTTGTTGTAAAATTAATTTAGTTGCGAGTTACGATTTGCTCATTTCGAGCTGCAAAGTTAGTGTTATTCTTCAAATCCTGCAACAATTATAACTATTTCTCCTTTAGGTGGATGTTCGGTAAAATATTGTGCTAATTCAGGGAGTGTTCCGCGCTTTGTTTCTTCGAACATTTTGGATAATTCGCGCGATACGGAAGCCTTACGTTCTGTGCCCAGAAACTCCGATAGTTGACTCAATGTTTTGGCTAATCGGAAGGGTGATTCGTAAAAAATCATGGTGCGTGTTTCGCTTGCAATCTTCGTTAGGCGTGTCTGACGGCCTTTTTTCTGGGGCAAAAAACCTTCGAAACAAAACTTATCGCTGGGTATGCCCGAAGCCACTAATGCTGGCACAAATGCAGTAGCACCAGGCAAGCATTCTACGTCAATTTCATTCTCCACACATGCGCGCACCACTAAAAAACCAGGGTCGGAAATAGAAGGTGTTCCAGCATCCGAAATTAAGGCTACTTTTAGGCCTGTTTTTATGCGTTGTACAATATTTTCAACAGTTTTATGTTCGTTAAATTTGTGGTACGATTGCATGGGAGTTCGTATTTCGAAATGCTTCATCAAAAAACCGCTTGTACGTGTATCTTCGGCTAATATTAAATCGGCTTCTTTCAATATGCGAATTGCCCGAAAGGTCATATCTTCGAGGTTTCCAATCGGAGTTGGCACTACTGTTAGTTTCATACAAACTTTCTTTTTACAATTTGATAAAAATCTTCCACAGTTTCGTTGGTTTCTTCCCAGCTATATTTCGATTTTAAAAACGACATGGCTTCGTTCAAAGTGGCCAATTGATTGATGTAGCTTAGTGTTTTGTTCATGTCCTCGCCATTGGATTTGAACAGTTCGCGCTGGAACCGAAAGCGATCGCCAATGCTAATCGCCTGCTTAATATCCGTTATTTTCTTATTTGCTAATGACGCACTTAATGAATTGTCGGCTTGAGATAGCTTTTCATTTCGCGAAACAGCATGTTGTGCCATTTTATCGGCAACGGTAATTATTTTTGTTTCTTCTGAATGTGTTATTGTTTCAGTAACAATTGTTTCAGTGGTTAATGTCGTTTCAGTAGTGTCGTTATTTTCTTCTATTTCAATCGTTTGTTCAATTGTAGTTTCAGTAATTGTTTCTGTCTCGTCCATCTGAATTTCGATAAATGATGTCTCTTCTACAATTGGTTCTACGACTGTTGGTGTTTCATGAACCTTAATTTCAATAGGTTCAGGTGTAGATATAAGTTCAGGTATTACAATTGGCTCAACAATTTCAATCGGCTCTTTTTCAACAATTATATCTTCAGCTAATTCGTCAAGTTGTTTAATATCTGTATTTTTTACGGATTCAAACATTTCTTTGTTTCCTCCAAGCTCATCTAATATGGTCTGAATATCCTCTGTCTTACGTTTTGCTAGCTGAATGATAGTTTTTGGGTATTCATTCATTTCCAAAAAACTTTCGGTAATCATACCTAGCTCTTCGATATTTTTGTGTAAAAGAGTCACTAATAATTTTCTGTTCATATCTTTTTTTGTAAAAATAGATTTTTGGTGTGATATTTTTTTAACTTTGCAGTCCTATTTTCCGAAATCGGGTGTAAAGTTACAATATTCATCAGATTAACGAAAAAAAATCAAACTTATTTCAATAAACAATCATGATTTATTCAGAAAAAAATCATCCTATACAGCAAAAACGTGGAAGTATCGAAGTTATTTGCGGTTCCATGTTCTCAGGCAAAACCGAAGAGCTAATCCGAAGATTAAAAAGAGCGAAGTTTGCCAAGCAAAGTGTTGAGATTTTTAAACCAAAAATTGACACTCGTTATTCTGAAGATGAAGTAGTTTCGCACGACCGCACTGCAATACGTTCTACGCCTGTTGATTCATCGGGCAGTATTTTACTTTTTTCGGGTGAGGTGGATGTTATTGGAATTGATGAAGCGCAGTTTTTCGACGAAGGGCTGGTGGATGTTTGCACAAAATTGGCCGATCAGGGCATTCGTGTAATTATTGCTGGTTTGGATATGGATTTTAAAGGCGTTCCTTTTGGTCCTATGCCCGCACTTTGTGCCATTGCCGAGGATGTGTTTAAAGTTCATGCTATATGCGTTCGTTGTGGTGCGCTGGCTTATGTGTCGCACCGACTTGTGGAAAGCGATAAGCGTGTACTTCTAGGCGAAATGGCCGAATATGAGCCAATTTGTCGCGATTGTTTTAATGCGACTAAAAAATATTAAACTCACTAGCACTTTAAAATGTCAAAAACGGTTACTGAAAGCAATAGTTTAGCAACTGATAAAATAGGAAAACTATTATGGACTTACACCTTGCCAGCCATGGTAGGTACGGTAGTAATGTCGTTGTATAATATTATCGACCGTATTTTTATTGGGCAAGGAGTTGGCCCACTAGCTATTTCAGGCTTGGCACTCACTTTTCCGTTTATGATAGTGCTCATGGCATTTGGTATGTTGATTGGAGCAGGTTCAGCATCGCGTATATCCATAACGCTTGGCGAAAACAACAAAGAAAAAGCTGAAAAAATATTAGGAAATGCCGTAACACTAACTTTTCTTATATCGGGAACTGCAGTAATATTGTCGTACATTTTTATGGACGATTTGCTACGATTGTTTGGTGGAACTGTAAACACGATTCAATATGCACACGACTTTATGAAAATCATTATTCCGAGTGGGGTATTAACTGCTTTGTATTTTGGTCTTAATAATATCATGCGTGCTTCGGGGCATCCTCGCAAAGCCATGTTTAATATACTACTTGGAGCGGTTTGTAACATAATTCTTGATGCAATTTTCATATTTGTTTTTCACTGGGGGATTGAAGGCGCCGCCATCGCAACTGTTATCTCATATTTTGTTGGTGCTGCAAATGGAGTGTCACATTTTTTACTTAAAACTACTCCTATCCGATTTCATTTAAAAAATTTCAAACTCGAAAAAGACATTATAAAGTCTATAATAAGTATCGGTCTTTCGCCATTTAGCATGCAAATTGGTACCAGTTTGGTGGTCATTCTTATAAATAGTACATTGCTGAAGTATGGAGGCGACTTGGCTATTGGTGCTTATGGTATTATCAACAGTATCAATATGTTGGTTGTTATGTTTATTATTGGTCTTAACCAAGGTTCGCAACCCATTATTGGCTATAACTATGGTGCCAAAAACTACGATAGGGTTTTTAAAACGCTTCGCTACGCTGCTTTTATTGGAACAGGACTAACCACATTTGGTTTTTTGGTAGGTACATTTTTGCCACATCAGGTGGTGTCGCTTTTTACACGCGATGAAGCATTGCAGCAAGTTGCCACTGTAGCTCAGCGTATCTCGGTTATGATGTTTCCCATTATTGGATTTCAAATTGTAATTTCCAATTTTTTTCAATCCATAGGTAATGCAAAAATAGCCATTGTGTTGAGTTTAACCCGGCAATTCGTTTTTCTGATACCAGCCATTTTTCTGTTGCCTCCCATTTTCGGATTAAATGGAGCATGGGCGGTAATGCCTGTTTCGGATGGTTTGTCAGCCATCGTTTCGGCAGGCTCTTTTATATGGTTTTACAAAAGGTTTAAAGCTGGAATTAAATAATCCCAACACATAAATTTGTGAATAATTTCTACATATTTATGTAAACTTGTTTCGTATTTCAGTAATTTTTCCCACCTTTGTTGTTCCTTTTTAAATATAAAAAAAACAATATGAGAAAACATCTAATTTTTGCTTTGCTTCTAACATTTGTAATCTTTTCGTGCAAAACACCAAACAAAGCAACAGCCAATACAGAAGCTCCTTCAAAAAATGTAAAATTGAGTTGCGTAGCATTTTATAATCTCGAAAACTTATTCGATACCATTGATGGCCCCAATAACGATGAGGAATACTTGCCAAATGGTGTAAATAAATGGAATACAATGAAATATATGGCAAAATTGAAAAATATGTCGCTCGTTATTTCGCAAATTGGCTTGGATAATACAGCGGTTGGTCCAGCTATTCTTGGAGTTTCCGAAATTGAAAACCGTGGAGTGCTCGAAGATTTGGTAAAGCAACCTTCTATAGCAAATAGGAGTTATCAAATAGTGCATTACGATAGTCCCGACCGTCGTGGAGTTGATGTAGGTTTGCTCTATAATCCACGACTTTTTACGGTTTCCAATAGCAAATCGTACCGTTTACGTACCGACGATACTACATTTCTGACGCGCGATCAGCTTATGGTGAGCGGTTATTTATTGGGTGAAAAAATTCATGTTATTGTAAATCACTGGCCTTCGCGCACGGGAGGTGAAATGCGATCACAACCAAAACGAAATGCCGCTGCAGGACTAACACGCTCCATTGTTGACTCGCTTTTCAACCTTGACCCCAAAGCTAAAGTAATAGTAATGGGCGACTTAAACGACGATCCTTTTAACGAAAGTTGCGCCACCATTTTGGCCGCAAAAAAAGAAGCTGCTGACGTGAAGCCCAAAGAGTTGTATAATGTATTTTGGAAAACCTTGGACAAAGGTGTTGGCTCACTCTCGTACAACGATCAGTGGAATCTGTTCGACCAAATTATTCTTTCGCACGAATTGGTGAATGGCGATAAATCGAAACTCACTTTTTGGAAAGGAGAAGTTTTTTATCGGAATTTTTTAATACAACAAGAAGGACGATACAAAGGTACACCCATGCGTACAAGCTCAGGAGGCGTTTGGCTTAATGGTTACAGCGACCACTTACCAACTTATGTTTATTTAGTAAAGGAGCAGAAATAAACCAAAAATTATTTCGTAACAAAAGATTTTTTTTATACTTTTGCACTACTAAAAATTAAGCGGGATGTAGCTCAGCCCGGTTTAGAGTACTGGTCTGGGGGACCAGTGGTCGC
>JBMOHZ010000070.1:0-9404 GCA_049317585.1 Paludibacter sp. | reverse complement strand
TTTTGGAGCTGTAGTTACGGGAGTGTGTAGCACTTCAAATTTGAAAATGATAAAAGCATTGGGAGCAGATAAAGTAATTGATTATACCAAAAATGATTTTACCGAAAGCGGTGAAAAGTATGATATTATATTTGATGCTGTAGGAAAGATTGAATCTTCAAAACGTAGAAAATCGCTCACAGAATCAGGAATTTATATCAACGTACTTGCCATGTCGAGCAATTCAAAGTTAAAAGTGGTAGACCTTCAATTCCTGAAAAAGCTTTGCGAAGAAGGAAAACTAATATCAATAATTGACAAACGTTTTCCTCTTGAACAAATTGTAGATGCGCATTGTTATGTTGAAAAAGGACACAAGAAGGGAAATGTAGTGATAACAATATAATTTTTGAACATTTTTATGCAATATAAAAGTATTATATTTTTGAACAATATGAAGAATTAATATATAAGACCTGTAAATAATTTCATGTAGTTTTGATATATATAAATATTGCTATATTTGTCGAATAGAAATAATCAATTATTTAAATCATCCGTAAAAAGTATGTATTATGAAAAAAAAAGAAAAGAAAAACAGCATTGAGTCAGCAGTTGAGGTAGTTAATACTTTAAAAGCATCAGTTGAAATTTCGCAGGAAAAAGGTCAAGATACACTAACTATCAGGACAATTGAAACATCCGTTCGGAAAATTGAAAAATTAAAAAAAGAAGTAATTGCTCTGAAAGAAAAACTGAAAAACAAGAAAGCTGATCTCAATCAGGAAAAAGAAGTCATGTGGGAATTAGTTCAAACAGCTAAAAAAACATTGAAAGCCATTCCTCCAAAAAAGGAAAAAGCAGAAAAAAAGGAAAAAAAACAGAAAGTTCAAAAAGTTGAGAAAATAGAGAATCTTATTGAAACGACATGACAGTAATAGGAATTTACAATATTAAAGGTGGAGTTGGTAAAACTGCTGCATCTGTCAATCTTTCTTATCTATCTAGTGTTGAAGGCTATAAAACTCTCTTGTGGGATCTTGACCCACAGGGTTCTTCTTCATTTTATTATGATAAAGAACAGGGTGTTGAAGCCAGTCTGAAAAAAATTATCAACGGAAAAGTTGAGCTAAGGGATCTTATTGAAGATACTGATTACCATAAGCTTGATATTATTCCTTCAGATTTTTCTTATCGAAATATAGATTCGATGCTAGATCAGGTCAAAAAATCGAAAAAAAGAATCAGGGAATCATTGAAGGATTTAAAAAAAGATTATGATATTGTTTTTCTGGATTGTCCTCCGGGAATTTCAATTTTAGCAGAAAATATTTTTCATGCTTGCGATTATATTCTTGTTCCTACTGTGCCAACTCCACTTTGTCAGCGCACTTATGAGCAGATAATCTCTTTTTTTGAAGAAGAAAAACTGGATACAGCCTCTGTTATTCCATTTTTCTCTATGGTAGAGGTACGGAAATCTGTACATCAGAACATGATGAAGGAGTTCATTTCTAAAAAGCCAAATCTATGTCAATCATTTATTCCTTTTTTGGCCGATATTGAGAAAATGGGTATTTACAGGAAACCATTAGGTGATTTTATTCCTAAATCAAAAGCTTTCGCTTCGTACAAAGCACTTTGGAAAGAAATAGAAAAACTAACTGCCAAACAGTCATAATTTTTTTAATATTTCCACTAGTTATAAATACATCGGAAGCATTTGTTTCCAGTATTTAGCTTTGTGAGCAAGTCCTTCCCATTCGTAAAAATTATGTTTTATGCCTTTATTAGCTATGCATTGACTAAAATCTCTGTTGTTTTGAAGAAAAACATCTTCTTTTCCGCAAACAATGGTTATTTGTAAATTTCGTATATGATTTAGGAGTTCACCTTCTGGCATATTGGGCATAAAATGGCTAGGAGAATTGTGATATACATAGTCGGAATAGTAGCCATCCATTAAATCATAGAACATACCTAAATTCAAAGTTATATCATATCTGCCACTTAAAGCTACAACTTTACCAAATAAATGTGGATGACGAAAGGCGATATTGACAGCATGATACGCACCCATACTACAACCTACCGACATTAGGAAAGGATTTGAATTTTTTGTTATAGTAAGCGGAATTACCTCATTCAGAATATATTGCTCGTATTCATTGTGTCGGTGAATTCGTCCTTGTGGATGTGCCCAAAAGCAATAGAAACTTTCCTGATCAATACTATCAAGCGCATATACTTGAAGCCAACCTTGTTCAATGTGATGTTGAAGTGATTCGATAACTTTCCAGTTTTCGTAATCATAAAACCGTGCTGTACGGGTTGGAAACAATAAAACCCTAGCTCCAGCATGACCATAAACCAACAACTCCATATTGCGTCTCAGATTTGGACTAAACCACTTGTGATATTCACGATTCATCAGCACTGATAAATATCTAAGGTTGGGTAATAATTTTTTCTTTCCAATTATTCAGAAACTGCAATTTTATTTCTCTCTTCCATACTTTATATCCATTGGTGCTTAAATGCAATCCATCGGACTCGAATAGCGTATTATCTACAGAACCCTTTGTTTTCATTGCTTCAGTTATATCAACAAATGTACAGAGTGGATATTTCAGTTCAATTTCATTTCGAATAATTTTATTTGTAAATTGAATTGAATCATAAAGATTTATCCTTGAAATTGATTGTTTTATTGATATAAATGCAACTGGAATGTCGCCACAATGCTCTTGGATAAGTGACATCATATAGTTGAAGTTTAAAAACACTTCTTCTGGATGGCGACCATCCCCCAAATCGTTATCGCCAGCATACAGAACTAATATATCGGGTTTCCAAAATGGAATTATACGTTCGAAAAACCAACAACAAGCTGCTATAGTTGAACCCCCAAATGCCTGGTTTACTACATCGAATTCAGGGAAATCATTTTCAAGTGTTTCCCATTGCCGAATGGACGAGCTACCATAAAATAATACACGCTTCTTATTTTCTTTTGGGAGGATAGTTTTGCCTTCAAGTTTTATTATTTCGTCTTCGTACCAGTACATATATTAAATTTTTCCTGCAAAGATGAGAATAATCATTATTCTTCGTGTTAAACTCGTATTAAATTTTTACTAAAATCTTATTTAAAATCATACTCAATTCTACACGAATACTAAAAGATAACGTAATATCATTTCAATCACATTGACCTGTTTATAATCATCATAAACTCCAATTAAAATAGAAGTGATAGATATTTGATATTATCAATTTAATCTATCTGATATTCAAATTATTAATACAAATGTCACTTTGTTTAAATTAGTATGTAATCTTAGAATTGTTTCTTTGTGTTGTAAAAATACATCAAATAAGAATGAAAATGAAACTATTTTTTATCAGTTTTTGTATGACAATACTTATTTCACACACTATTGCAAAACCAACTACCAGTAAGGTTTGTGACAAAAAAGAGTTGAAAATTCTGAGTTGGAATATCTATATGTTGCCTTATATTAGTTTGTTTAACAACAATGGCGAACGTGCAAAAGTGATTGCAGATAAGTTGCAATATTCTGATTATCAAATTATTGTTTTTCAGGAGGCATTTAGTAGTAAATGTCGCCATATACTCGAAAAAGGACTTTTGAAAGAATACCCTTATCAATATGGGCCAGCTAATAAGAATACTTTACCTTTCAAAACCAACAGTGGATTGTGGGTAGTAAGTAAAATTCCACTTGTTGAACTTGGTGAATTTCAATTTGGTCGTTCCGGTGGTTTTGATGCCGTAGCTCGTAAAGGGGCAGTGCTTTTTAGTGGTAATTTTTATGGTGCAGATTTTCAGCTGCTTACAACTCATCTACAATCAGAATATTCTCATGAAATGAGAAAAATTCAATGTATAGAAATTAAAGAACACTTATTGAATCCATATTTTAAAAATAATATACCACAATTAATTTGTGGCGATTTTAATATTGATATGGATGATATGCCTAATTATCAACAAATGCTCAAGATATTGGATGCCAAAAATGGAGAGTTAAGTGGAACAGTGAATGTGACTTATGATGAGATTAACAATAATTTAGCACGTGTAAATAATGGAAAACAACGAATTATTGATTATGTATTAGTGAGAAATGGTGAATTAATACATAGTATTGAACGTAAGGTGCAAACATTTTTTTCGAAAATTAATGGATATGAAACACATTTATCAGACCATTATGCCATGGAGTTTAATGTGAGTTTTAGAGTTTCAGGTGAAAATACAACTGTTCAAATGGTTTCTGCAAGATAAACTAATACTATAACTTGCAGACTTCAATACTACATCCAAGAAGGATACAAATGTGGAATTGTCTCGTTTAATCGACTATACAGACTTAGTAATTTTTCTCTTATTCTATTTTTGTCAAATTGGGTTATTAGTTGTTTCGACAACATAGCCCCATTTCTGTAAAACATTTTATCTTTCATAAGTTTTTTTGTAATTTCAATAAATTGAACAGTTGAAGTTGCACTAAGGTAATATGAATCGTACAATGCTTTGTATTCATCAATATCCCGAAACACAACAGGCAATCCAGCTGCAGCGGCTTCGATAGGAGCAAGAGGACAATTTTCCTGATACGAAGTAAAGAGCATTACATCAGCTGCAGCATATATTTGAGGCATAATATCTAAATTGAGCATCCCAGTAAATTGGATATTTTGAGATGCTGTTTTTATGCTTGCATCTATACGTGCAATACCTTCTGTCATATTTTTAAATGGTCTACCACCTGCCCATACAAATTTTGCATTAGGTATAGCAGCCGCCACATCAATAAAATCTTCAACGCCTTTACGCGCCTGTAGTTGTCCAACCCCAAGTACTACAAATTCATCATCCGTTAGACCTAATAATGCACGTCCTTTTTTTCTATTTTCAGCTGTCCATTTCCATTTTTCGATATTGATTGGATTGAATATCCTCACTATCTCAGTTTTAGCACCTGTTTCTATGATAGCTTTTTCAACCATTGGAGAAATAGCTATACAAACGTCTGCATATGAATATACTTGTTTCAAATACCATTTTACAAAAGGCATAAACACCGGCCACATTGGTAATGAACCTTTTATTGAATCGGGTATAACATGAACAGTATGTACCCGTTTGCCTTTGTATCCTAATCCTTTTATGAAGTAATAAGGGCCATATGTGTGGCAATGAAAAATATCGCCAAATCCTTCGTTGTTGATAACAACTTCAACATCATTTCTAATTTTTAATAATTCTACATGGTCGATAAATGCTGTGTGAACGCCATTTCCTTTTACCATGTATTGAGTTTCGGAAGTAATATGAATTTTCATATTTATGTTAAATCTTAATTATATTTTACGATTGAAACTAATTTTTTGAATAATTGTATTGATACTGCTAACACAATAATTGAACAGGTAATAATAAGTATCAGATAACCAATATTCGAACTGTTGCTTGTAATCAATTGCAAATAAGGTCCGAGTAAGTATCCAAAACAGACATAAACGACAGACCAAATAACCGAGGTAGATATAGATATGAAAGCAAATTTAGCCGGAGCAACTTGCATTAATCCACTAAGTACTGTCACATATCCCTTGATAAATGGTGTAAGTCGTCCGATAAAGATGCCAAACAAACCGGATTTCTTTATTTTGGTTGAGATATTCTCTATTTTTTTATAAGGTAATGGCAACCATTTGGGTTTACGATTCATTATTATTGCACCAAAAAAATAAAAAATTAGATACAAAATTGTAATAGCAAGCAAATCGCCTGCAATTGCACTTAATATTGCAATCGAAATATTTAGAATTCCAGTCGATGAAAGATACCCAGATAATAATAGTACGAGTTCGTTGGGTATAGGATTTGGTACACCAACTTCTTGAAGAAAAACTAATAAGAAGATGGCCAAGTAACCATATTTTGAAATTTCCAATAAAATTTCCTCAATCATAATTTTTTATTTTTCATAAAAGTAGATGTTGTAATTGTCAATTATATGTCATTTTTCTTACAAGAATGTTTCGTCTTTTTTTCTTTTTGCTAAAACTGATGGGTTTTTAATAATTTGAAATTGTTTATTAATGTATTAGAAATTAAACCATTAAGTTGTAATTTTATGAATCACATTCATTTCTGTAACATATCTGCAATATTCTCTTAACACCATCTTCATACAACCTTAACACATATTTAATCACATAGCGATAATTTTGTCATATAAATTTCAAAATAAAAACATCGTGATTCAAAGAATTTTTACAACATTGGTATTCATGCAGTTAAGTGTGCTGCTTTTTTCGCAAAATTTTATTAAAGGGGTTGTTATTGATGCCGAAAATGGCGAAACAATAATTGGTTGCAATATCATTTTACAAGGAACAACAATAGGAACAGTTACCGATCTCGATGGTAATTATACATTAAAAAACTTACCTGCCGGAACTTATAATATTATTTTTTCATTTATATCGTACGAAAAATTTATTCAAAAAGTAGAGATTGCTAAAAACTCCGAACTGAAACTGGATGTGAAGCTGAAATCGATGACGCAAATGATTAAAGATGTGACTGTTACTGCACAACGACGTACCGATACCGAATTAACAATGCTTACTGCTACTCGCCAAAGTCTATCTATTGCAAATGGTATTACTTCACAACAGATTATGCGCTCGCAAGATAAAGATGCTTCCGAAGTTATTCGTCGTATTCCGGGCGTTACTATACGCGAGGGGAAATTTGTAATTGTGCGCGGGTTAACAGAGCGTTATAATTCTGTTTGGTTAAATGGCACTTCAACCCCAAGTAGCGAAAGCGATGTGCGCGCTTTCTCGTTCGACGTTATCCCCAGCGGACAAATTGATAATATATTGATTTACAAATCGCCTGCTCCCGAATTACCTGCCGATTTTGCAGGAGCTATGATTAACGTAAAAACCAAAAGTTTGATTGACCGTAACAGTATTACCGTGTCGGCATCGTTAGGATATAACCAACTTTCAACCGGAAAAACTTTT
The DNA here is from genome assembly GCA_049317585.1 of Paludibacter sp. GTDB lineage: Bacteria > Bacteroidota > Bacteroidia > Bacteroidales > Paludibacteraceae > Paludibacter. Next base: position 2,354 of record JBMOHZ010000070.1, on the reverse strand, counting down.
TACAGTAGTGAAGGTAGTAAAACCGATTGGTTGGGATACGATAAAACAGTGCGTGTTATTCCTTCAAATACTCCCAATACAACGGATTATAAATCATTGTTTAATCAGATTGATGCTTCAAAGAAAGAGCAAATTAACAATGTTTCGAAATCGTTTAATACGATAATGACCCCATTTAAAACTACTGCTAAACCCGATGCCGATTTACAGATAGGTATAAACCGTCGATTTAGAGTAGGTGATATTTCGGTAGGAACAATTACTGCCTTAGGTTACAATGCTTCAAGTACATCCGAGTCGGCTTTTAGAGCTGCTTATTGGGCGTATCCTGACACTTCTTATCGCTTCAATCAAATGACTTATCAGTCGAAAGTACGTATAAATGCATTATCAAATTGGACATTTACTTTTGGTGATAACCAGCGTATAGAGTTCCGTAATTTATTCAACAATATGGGTGCTAACCGAACAGTACTCAAAGAAGGATTTGATTCGAATGCACAAATAGAACGTTCGTATGAGTTAGGTTATGAATCTCGCTTAACATATTCGAGTCAATTAGCAGGTAATCATTCTTTTAATTCAGATATTACAAAGTTGGATTGGGTAATAGGATATTCGTATGCCAATAAAAATCAACCCGATTTGCGTCGTATTAAAATGACAACTTCCGATATTGATCCGGAGTCGCAATATGGTATAAGTTTTTCGCCACAAGGAGCAGCTGATTCGTTTGGTCGATTATTTATGCATAATAAAGAAAATAACCTGAGTGCAGCAGTTAATTTCTCGCATAAAATCAATCTTAAGCCCTTTCAACCTGAATTAAAAGCCGGTGCTTATTTGGAAAGAAAACAACGCGAATTTACTAACCGTGTATTTAATTATGCTAAAAGTGCTTCAAGTAGTTTTTATTATGCAACGATTGATAGTTATAACAAAACAGAGGCTTTTGATCAGTCCATGTTTAATTCGATAAACGATATTGTTACTACTAAAATTGATTACAATACTGGTTTGATGATGTTAGATGCTTCGCAAAAAGCGGATAGTTACGATGCTAAAAATAATCTGATTGCTGGATATTTGGCTGTTAATATGCCGTTTACAAAATGGTTTAATTTGTATGCTGGAGTTCGCATTGAGCAAAACAATTTGGGATTGAATGGTTATAAACGCGATGGTACTGACAATACACCTTTACCAGTAAACATTGATACGCTTAATATTTACCCATCATTTAATTCTACTATAAATTTGAACGAAAAAATGATGTTCCGTTTAGCAGGTGGAAAAACAGTTAATCGTCCAGAGTTTCGAGAGGTTTCGCCTTTTGCTTTCTTTGATTTCGAAAACAATGTGACCGTTTACGGAAATCCTAAAGTACGAAACAGTTATATAACAAATATGGATGGACGTTTTGAATGGTATCCAACTTCCGAAGAAATTGTATCATTGGGTGTATTTTACAAACATTTCGAAGATCCTATCGAATCAAAAATTCTTCAAACAGGTTCAGGCTGGAACTATACTTTCCATAATGCCGAAAAAGCACAATCCTATGGGTTGGAGTTTGATGCACGCAAGCGATTGCATGAATTTGAAAAATCAACGACTCTGAAATTTTTAAGTAATATCACTTTGGTAGTCAATGCCTCAATTATTCAATCGATAGTGGCAACAGATTCAATAGCCGAAGGTGAAAGTCAGCGAGTGTTACAAGGTCAATCGCCTTATATTGTGAATGTTGGCTTGTATTATAACGATACCAAAAACGGTATTATGGGTAGTGCCATGTTTAACAAAGCGGGAAAACGAATTGCTGTTGTAGGTGATATTAATACACCACATATTTGGGAAATGCCATTTAATTCGCTCGACTTTACATTCGAGAAAAAAATATTTGAAAAAATCAGCATTAAATTCGGTATTAAAAATGCACTCGATGGCGATGTGGTATTTCAGCAGTTCCAAAAATACAAAACTCCTGCTGGCGAAGAGGCTATTCGTGAACAAGTTACAAACAAATACAAGCCCGGTCGTCAGTTTAAATTAGGAGTGAGTGTGACCTTATAAATCGGATAGCACTATAAGGGCATTACGATTTATAAATAAAGTGATGATGAAGAAAATGTATAATAAGTATTAGTTTTTAAATTAAATATCAACAAATAATTCTCTAAAAAAACAAACAAAAAAACAAAAACAAAAAATGAAAAAGAATTTACTTTTCGGAATTATGATGTTCGTTGTAACTACACTAGTTGCACAACCATCAATCGACAATGCTTTTTTTGATAAGGTAAACTTCCGTGGAGCATTCGGAACTACCGATTGGACAGCAGGTTGGGCAA
>JBMOHZ010000069.1:0-9570 GCA_049317585.1 Paludibacter sp. | reverse complement strand
CTCGAAAGCGGGTGCAAAAGTACTGCTTTATTTTTAATATACCAAACCTTTTTGCCCCTTTTTTATGCTCAATAACATGTTTTCCTGCTAAGTACTCTGATTAAAAGTACTTTGAATTGTGATGAAAAATCAATAATGAGGTTTTGGGAGTGTTTCTTCGCGATAAATAATACCCGATTTATGAATAATTAGGCCATTATCAGTTACACCTTCAAGTACAAATGTATAGTTATTGGGAGGATCGGCTGTAAAAAATTGAACATTAATATTTCCATTTTCGTCGATTTTTAGGTTATCACCCCAAAATATTGTTGTTCTAAGGTCGGGCTTAGTTGAATTTCTCACCTCCTCTACATCATATTTTGGCATATAAAACGATTTTGGTTTCTGAAACCCCAACGGATTTATTACTGAAAGACTAATTGGAGTGGAATATTTTACAGTAATTCCCTTCTTTAATGTAATTGCAATTGCTCCGTTTCCACCTCTTACACCAAAAATTGCAGCACTTGCTCCTTTAAAAACAGAGATATCTTCCACTTCATTTGTGGTTAAATAAGTAATATCTTCCATATTTTCGGTTTCAAAGCCATCGATTAAGAATAAAGGGCTACCGCTACTTCCACGAATTGACACCGATTCGCCCATAACAGAAACACCTGGAACCATTTGCAAGTAGTTCAAAATACTCATACCTGAAAACTTATCGAGCGTTTCAGATGATATTTTTGTATCAGCTCCTGCATACAAAGAGTTTTCATCTGTCGATGACTTGGCACTAGCGGTAACTGTTAATTCATCCAAATTGATAACACGCATTCCACCTTCAGTATAATATTTTTCCTTTGATAATTTCCAATAATCAATCAATTTATTATCGGTAACATTAGGTTTGTAAGGTATAAACACATTGGACTTTGGAAAAACATCTCTATCAGGAATAATTTCAACATCGGTAATACTTTTCTTTTTACGTGCTTTGAGCATAATGGATGTGCTATCTGGAAATTCTATTCCTTCGATTAAAAATTGGCCAAGTGAATCAGTTGAGGCCATTCGAAATGATTTGTTATAGGACGACAACATTATAATATCACAGTTTTTGGACGGCTTATTGGCTAAATTCAAAACTTTGCCAGATACTGCCTGACCCATTTCGAGATAAAAATTAGGACGTTTAATTTTGCGCTTCAAATAATCAGACAAATCAAAACGGCGCCAAGCCTGTGTTAGCATAAGTAAATCCAATTTTTCAATTGAGCTAATACCATTATTTGTAAAAAAATCGGCAGGGTCCTCAACATATCCTTTAATATCCGACGTTAACAAAAAATGGGTTAGAATATTAGTTGCAGTTGAATCATGAACTACAAGTTTATTATCAGTAACACTTAATGCAAAATCACCACTTTTCGGTTTTTGTTGCTCTAAATAAATATTGATATTAAAGCTTACTTTCTCTCGCTTTTTATAGGTTTTTTTATCACTGCTAATATTAATATTGTATAGCTGCTTGTTTTTCACAAAATACAATCGCTCACAAAACAGATTTCCAAGTGAATCAATCACCGAAAATGACGTTATTCCGGCAGGTAAATTATCTTCATTAAGCTGTCCATTCAGATAGTGTAGAGGTTGTATCGCATAAACAATTCCTCGCGAATGAATAAGCAAGTATAAAGGATTTTGCAAATTGACAATTTGATTTTTAATATCGTATAATATTTTTGTTTTATTATTGATCAATTGTAACGAAACTCCTTGATCCTGAACTTTAGGCAATGAGAAACGTTTTTCAACTCCCTTTTCATTTTTCACTAGTGCATAATAATTATTTCCTGATTGTACAAATACAGAAAATTTACCCATACCTTTGTAAATACTATTTAATTCGGCAACTTGGTTATTTTGAGAATCAAAAACCTTTCCACTTACATTTACTGACAAACCATTAGTACCAATTGCTTTAAATGCTATTGTCTGTACATTGTCATTTATCAACGAACCACTTTCGGGGAAAAACTGCATATCAAAATCGTCGGCAATAGGAGGAACAATAAATTGTTTAGATAACTTTAAGGATGGTTCATCGGTTGTTAATGTAATGATTTTTTTATTGGAAAATGCAGAATCGACTGGTATGCGCCAAATAAGCTCGCCTTGCGAATTCGATTTTAACATAACTGGCTTTATGGCATTTTTGGAACCAGAATACGAAAGTTTAACTATTTTACCAACAATAGGTTTCGAATTTACATCGCTAATTTGAATAGTAACTGGTTGAAATCCATTTATAATTTTACCAAATTTAATAGCGCTAAAAAGCCTATCATCAATACTATTTCCAATTTTAATTTGTTTATTAAAAAAGAATTCAGTAGCAGTATTTTGCATCCAATAGGTGTAAGCTCTTAATATATAGTCGCCTGTAGCAATATCGGCATCTAATTTCAGATGCCCCGAAAAGCCAAGACTATCCTTTTTAATTTTTACACGTATGAGAACCGAGTCAAAAGCATTGATTAACTCCACATAAACATATCGGCTCAAAGTATTTGGAAGATGTGTTGAAGCGTTTATAACATATGCCTTAAACCAAATATCTTCACCCGCACTATAATAGGGTTTATCAGTTTGGAGGTAAAGTTTTTCTTGAGGCATATTTTTCCATAGCGATGTGAAAAAATTCATTGTTTTTGAATCAAATGAATTTTGAGCTATAATTGAAGACGAAAAAAAATGGATAGAAATTAATAGAAAAAGTTTATATAATAGTTTGTTATAGTTTTTCACAAATTAGCTGATTAATCAATTTTGTTGTTTTTGTTTAGAAGATTGATAAATCAATCCGATAAGACATTTATATTTGAACGCAAAGATAAAAAAAACGATTTATCTTTCAAGCATTTACATAAAAATATAAAAACATTTTTCAAAACGATTGAGTTTTTGTACTTTTGCAAATTACAATCATAAGCCATATATCAGTGTCAATCAATATAACCAATCTTTCAAAAAACTACGGTAATCAAACTGTTTTGAACAATATAAGTTTCGAAATAGGTGAAGGTGAAGTAGTTGGTTTTTTGGGTCCAAATGGAGCTGGTAAAACTACAACAATGAGAATTATTGCCGGAGCATTGTCGTATAATGCTGGCTCGGTGAAAGTGTGCGGTATGGAAGTGAAAGATAACACTTTGCAAACAAATGGATTGATTGGTTATTTACCAGAACAAAATCCGCTTTATCCTGAAATGTATGTGAAAGAATACTTGCTTTTTGTTGCTGAAACGCATGGAATTGATGAAGGGAAAGAAAAATTGGTTGATGAATTGATTGACAAAGTTGGTTTGCGGCCTGAATTTCACAAGAAAATAGGACAACTCTCAAAAGGTTACCGTCAGCGGGTGGGATTGGCTCAAGCACTGATTCCAAATCCGAAAGTGCTGATATTGGATGAACCCACTACCGGACTAGACCCAAATCAATTGGAAGAGATCCGGAGCTTGATTCGCGAGTTAGGAAAAGACAGAACAGTGATTTTCAGTACACACATTATGCAGGAAATCAAAGCAATATGTAATCGCGTGCTGATAATAAACAAAGGTGAAATTGTAGCAGATTATCCAGATATTTCGAAGATTAACCTGTTCGATGAAAATAATTTGCAATTTGAAGTGGAGTTTTTGAAAGAAGTTGAAATAGAAAATCTGGAAAAATTAAATTCGGTTTCTACTGTTACATTTTTAGATAAAAATCGTTTTTCAATTGTAGCTTCAAATGATGTTCGTGGCGACATTTTTGATTTTGCTGTAAAAACAAAGAATAAAATTCTGATGATTAAGAATGTTGAGAGAAGCATGGAAGAAGTGTTCAGATGTTTGACAAATTAAAAAGATGGAAGAAAATTTCGATATACGAAACAATCAAAAAGGTGAGAAAGAGTTCGAGAACGCTTTGCGACCACTGATTTTTTCAGATTTTCAGGGACAAAATAAAATTGTCGAAAATCTGAAAATCTTTGTTATGGCAGCGCGTATGCGTACCGAATCGCTCGATCATGTGTTGCTACATGGACCTCCTGGACTGGGCAAAACTACGCTTTCGAACATCATTGCCAACGAACTGAATGTAGGTTTTAAAATTACATCCGGACCTGTATTGGATAAGCCAGGCGATTTGGCAGGTTTACTTACCAGCTTAGAGCCTAATGATGTGCTTTTTATCGACGAAATTCATCGTCTGAGTCCTATTGTAGAAGAATATTTATATTCGGCCATGGAGGACTATCGGATTGATATAATGATAGATAAAGGGCCGAGTGCGCGATCTATTCAGCTAGATTTAAATCCATTTACACTTATAGGTGCCACCACTCGTAGTGGTTTGCTTACAGCTCCTCTACGTGCTCGTTTTGGCATTAATTGTCACTTCGAGTACTATGATATTGAGGTAATTACAGGTATTATTAAACGTTCGGCACAATTACTAAACGTTAAAATTGAACATCAAGCTGCCGTTGAAATTGGCGGTCGAAGCCGAGGAACACCTCGTGTTGCGAATGCATTGTTAAGGCGCGTAAGAGATTTTGCACAGGTAAAAGGCAATGGAAGTATAGATATGGAAATTGCCATATATGCACTTGAAGCCCTGAATATTGACAAATATGGTCTCGACGAAATTGATAATAAAATTTTAAATACCATTATTGATAAGTTCAGAGGTGGTCCGGTGGGTTTAACCACCATAGCTACAGCCCTGGGCGAAGATGCTGGAACAATAGAAGAAGTTTATGAGCCATTCCTTATAAAAGAAGGTTTTATGAAGCGCACACCACGTGGACGAGAAGTTACAGAATTGGCTTACAAACATCTAGGAAAAGTAAAATTAGGAGAAACAGGAACATTATTTTAGATAATTATGGAACGCAACTTATACATTTACAACACATTAAGCCGCAAGAAAGAAAAATTCGTACCAATCCATGAAAACAAAGTGGGTATGTACGTTTGTGGACCAACTGTTTACAGCGATGTTCATTTAGGCAATTGCCGTACATTTATTTCGTTTGATTTAATTTATCGCTACCTTATTTACTTGGGTTATAAAGTACGTTACGTTAGGAATATTACAGATGCTGGGCATTTGGAAGGCGACCGCGACGAGGGCGATGATAAATTTGCAAAAAAGGCAAAACTTGAACAAGTTGAACCAATGGAAATTGTTCAAAAATACACCATTGGTTTTCATGAGATACTAAATATTTTCAACACCTTACCTCCAAGTATTGAACCTACTGCCACAGGTCATATTTCGGAGCAAATTGAAATTGTAAAAAAAATATTGGAAAGCAATTACGCTTACGAGAAATCTGGAACTGTCTATTTTGATGTAGAAAAATACAGTCAGGCGTTTCAGTATGGAATTTTGACCAATCGCAAGTTAGAAGATTTACTTGAAGGAACGCGTGAATTGGGTGGACAAGATGAGAAAAAAGGCAGATTAGATTTTGCACTTTGGATAAAAGCAAAGCCCGAAACATTGATGCAATGGCCTTCACCTTGGGGTTGGGGTTTTCCAGGATGGCACTTGGAATGTTCGGCAATGAGTTCAAAATACTTAGGTAATACCTTTGATATACACGGTGGTGGTATGGACTTACAAGCCACGCATCACACCAATGAGATTGCGCAATCGCAAGCCTGTCATCATGTGGCTCCTGCTAACTATTGGATGCATACTAATATGCTGACTGTAAACGGAGTGCGCATGTCGAAAAGTGCAGGGAATGGTTTTTTACCTAAGGAATTATTTACAGGGTCGCATCCATTGTTGGACAAAGGATATTCACCGATGACCGTTCGGTTTTTTATGGCACAATCGCATTACCGTAGCACACTCGATTTTTCAAATGAAGCTTTACAAGCATCTGAGAAGGGCTATAATCGTTTAATAGAAGGATATACACGTTTACAAAAACTCAACGCAAGTACTACATCAACTGTTGAAACTGCAGGACTTCGGACCAAGTGTGAAGAGGCTATGAACGATGATTTTAATTCACCCATTGTGATTTCTCATTTATTCGACTCGCTGCGTGCTATTAACTTGGTACACGATGGGAAAGAAACAATTAACACTACTGATTTAGAGGAATTAAAATCTGTTTTCAAAATTTTTATCGAAGATGTTTTGGGATTAAAATCCGAAACAGAAGCATCAGGTGGAAATGAAGCCTACAAAAAAGCTATTGATTTATTACTCAACATGCGATTGGAAGCAAAGCAGAATAAAGACTGGGCAACCAGCGATAAAATCCGCAATGAATTAACAGCACTTGGTTTTGAGATAAAAGACACCAAGGACGGGTTTGAGTGGAAAATATAAGTATAAACTAGCTCCAACTATCTGACAAAATACAATAGTATATTGAATGGAATTTACAAAAATCCAAACTCAAGGCATTAAATATGCTGGCTCTAAACTGAAAATTATCCCATACATTGGGCAGCTAATTACAGAGTTGGGCGACGTAAAAACTGTTTTGGATGGATTTAGTGGGTCAACGCGTGTAGCACAGGCCTTTGCTCAAATGGGTTATGATACTACTGCAAACGATATTTCGGTGTGGTCAGAGGTATTTGCAACTTGTTATTTGAAATCGGAAAAGTCGGATACTTTTTACAAAGAGTTAATTGATCATTTGAACAACCAAAATGGTTATAATGGCTGGTTTACAGAACATTACGGTGGTGAGCAGGCGCAACTTAAACGCCCATTTCAGGCAAAAAACACACGTAAATTAGATGCTATACGCGACGAAATAGACCGATTGAACTTAATGTGGGAGGATAAATGCGTGTTGCTGACTAGTTTAATGCTAGCAATGGATAAAGTAGATAGCACATTAGGACATTTTGTGGCCTACTTATCGGATTGGTCGCCACGCTCGTATAAGGATTTACATCTTGAATTGCCAAAACGTTTCGCGCATAATACTAAAAACAGAGTTATTAAAGGTGATATTTTTGACACAATAGCCACGAATGAATTTGATTTTGTTTATTTTGATCCACCTTATGGGTCGAACAATGAAAAGATGCCACCAAGCCGAGTTCGCTATAATTCATATTATCATATTTGGACAACTGTAATTCAAAACGATAAACCAACAATATTTGGCAAAGCAAATCGTCGCGAAGACTCACGTGACTCCGTTCAAGGATCTGTTTTTGAAGAATTTAGAAAAGACAACGATGGCCATTTTATAGCCATGAATGCTTTAGGTAATTTAATTGAAAAAACGAAGTCGCATTATATATTACTTTCGTACAGTTCAGGCGGACGAGCAACAAAAGGCGAACTGAATGACATAATTTCAGAATCAGGTAAATTACTGAAAGCTATTGAGATTGATTATCAGAAAAACGTAATGAGTAATATGCGTTGGACAAACGAATGGATAAATAGCGATGGCAAATACCATGAATATTTATTTTTAATGGAGAAATATTAAGAAGATATTAGAACCAAGACTTATACTTGTAAATAAAAGAAATAGTCAATGAACTATTATTCCGAAAACGACACAAAAGATGCCAATCCTGACATATATTTTATGCGTCAGGCATTGCAGGAAGCGCAAAAAGCAGGTGAGCGCGACGAAGTGCCTATTGGTGCGGTGGTAGTTTGTCAGGGGCGAATTATTGCGCGTGGGCATAACCTCACAGAAACGCTAACCGACGTAACTGCTCATGCCGAAATGCAAGCCATTACGGCTGCTGCCGGATTTCTGGGTGGGAAATACTTAGTTGATTGTACGCTTTACGTAACCGTTGAACCCTGTGTAATGTGTGCCGGTGCATTGGGATGGGCGCAAATAACGCGTATTGTATACGGTGCTCCTGACGAAAAGCGAGGTTTTACTCGATTTGCTCCACAAGCTTTGCATCCAAAAACAGAAGTTGTTTCAGGCGTTTTGGAAGAGGAATGCAGCAGGTTGATGAAGGAGTTTTTTATAAAAAAGAGATAAAGTTTTATGAATTAATTAACCTTATAAGCATATAGAGATGTTGCAATACTTAGCAATTACATGTATGTTTTTATCTGTAGTTTTATTGTATTTTAGTGCAAGAAGCTATAAATCTACAATTTACTTGGGCATTTACTTTTTTATAGTTGGCTTTTATGTTCTCAATCAGTATGTAATTTTGGGTTCGAGTACTGTGTTTATTACAAGCGTCGTAGTAACTAATTTTACTTTCTTACTCTATCTAATGGGGCCAATGTTTTATTTATATATACGAAGTGTATTAACAAACAATTCGAAGTTACGCAAGATTGATTTTCTGCATTTTATTCCATCGCTTGCTTATCTTTTGTGTTCAATTCCGTATATTACAACTTCTTATGATTATAAGGTAGAGCTTGCAAAAAGCTTAATTTCGAATCCTTCTTTTTTAGCAAATTACAAATTTACGATACTTTCTGATTGGTTTTCAATTCCGGGAGTATATTTTAGTAGGCCATTTTTAGTGTTGTTTTATGTTATTATATCTGGTATTCTTATTTTACGATACAAAAAAACGAGCAGCAAACTAAATGTCCAGAAATTAGATCGTAATTTGAAATTCTGGATTATTACGTTTTTTGTTTTTCAATTTTTGTTAGCGTTTAGCCATTTGCTTTTTTTGATAAAAGGATTTGAAATTAAATCTGAAATTATCCATTTTTCTGTTTATACCTATTATTATTTTTCGGGATTATGTTTGATTGGTTTAATTGTATCTCCATTTTTTTACCCAAAAATACTTTATGGAATATCATTTTCAAAATTAGATAATAGTAATTGTTTAATTCAGAATCAAGATGTTCATGCAAATTTGTCCAGCAATAAACATATTAGTTTTGATGAAGAATATTTGAATTCATTATCATTAAAAATTGAAGAGAGTATGAAAGTTAAAAACCTTTTTCTTCAAAAACATATAAACCTGGCGCATTTGTCTGTTGAGTTAAGCATACCGATTCATCATTTGTCGTACTATTTCTCAGGAATTAAGAAAATTAGTTTTAACGACTATAGAAATATGTTCCGTGTAGAATATGCAAAGGAATTAATATTGGATAAAAAAAATGAAGTTATGACGCTTGAAGCTATTGCCTTGCTGTGTGGTTTTTCGAATAGGAACAGTTTTACGACTGCTTTTAAAAAAATCGAAGGCACAACTCCTAAATTATTTGCCTCTCGTTGTAGTAAATACATGTAATTATTTGTAGCAATACAAATTACAAAACACTTTTTTTGCATGATTCTTTGGAAATCATTGCAATGATTTGCCCTATTCTATCTATTTAAGAAAAAAAATTATTGAACTTTGCTTTGGATTTTTTCAAATCGATTAATCAACTAAAGCAAAATGATATGGGCACCGAGCTTACTTCCAATTTCAATTCTATTGAAAAAGAAAATAATTTGTTTTCAGCGTTTTTTGTGAAATCAAGTATGTTTCACAAAAAGATATTACTTATTGCACTTGTTTTCGGTGCTTTGTTTGTTTCGAACAATAA
>JBMOHZ010000068.1:0-9612 GCA_049317585.1 Paludibacter sp. | reverse complement strand
AACAATAACGGTAAAGCCAAATAACGCACAAAGTGCAAAAAACACGAAACAAATGAACAATATACGTGTAGGATTTGGTTACGATGTACATGTGTTTGCCGAAAACCGAGGGCTATGGCTCGGTGGGATAAAGCTAGAGCATACCGTAGGTTTACTTGGCCATTCTGATGCCGATGTTCTTATACATGCCTTGAGCGACGCGCTGCTCGGTGCAGCAAACTTACGCGATATAGGATTTCATTTCCCTGACACAGCCGGTGAGTACAAGAATATCGACAGTAAAATACTTTTATTGGAATGCATGTGTCTTATCCGACAAAAAGGCTACGAATTTGGCAATGCCGACTGCACTGTATGCGCTGAAGCGCCTAAACTCAATCCTCATATTCCAGCTATGCAAGAATGTCTTGCAGGCGTTATGGGAGTTCAGACTGACTCCATTTCGATAAAAGCCACAACCTCGGAAAAAATGGGTTTTGTAGGTCGAAAAGAAGGCATTGCAGCTTATGCTACTGTATTGATTTACAAAGTATAAAACAATTTAAACCTCTTACTCTATCATTAGAAACAAATGAAAACAACAAACCTAAAAATTGCCATTATTGGTGCTGGAAATATGGGTGGGGCTATAGCTCGCGGATTAGCTAAAGGCACAATGATTAAGGCATCGAATATTGCTGTAAGCGACATTTCGGAAGTTAATTTGGGTGCTATTAATGCCGAACAACCCAATATTAGTACTACAACATCCAATATAGATGCTATAAAGGATGCTGATATTGTGATTATAGCCGTAAAACCTTGGTTGGTTGAAACCGTTGCAAATGAAATAGAGAAAAAGTTAGATTATAAAAAACAACTCATTGTATCGGTGGCTGCAGGTGTTGATTTTAGCAAATTAGTTGATCTATTCGATACCGATGCTACGCTTTTTAGAGTGATACCAAATACGGCCATCGATGTTATGCAAAGTGTATCAACCATTTCAGCCTTAAATGCAACTACCGATCAACAAGAAGTGATTCTAACTCTTTTCAAGGAGTTAGGTAAAGTTTTTTTGGTTCCTGAATCGCAATTAAACGCATTTATGTCGTTATCATCTTGCGGAATTGCTTATGCATTTCGATATATCAGAGCTGCCATGGAAGGTGGAGTAGAGATGGGTATTAACCCAAACATAGCTAAGGAAGTGGTTCTACAAACTCTTAAAGGGGCTATCGATTTAATTGAAGCCAACAATTCGCATCCCGAAGTGGAAATTGATAAAGTAACTACTCCAGGTGGAATTACGATTAAAGGATTGAATGAAATGGAAGCAAATGGCTTTACAAATGCAATTATTAAAGGACTAAAAGCATCACATTTGAAATGAAAATCAATATTTGGTCTACCAATATCATAAATTATGTTATAAAACACATTTTCTCGAAAAATAATTACCAAAACACTTGCAAGTGTAAAAAACACACCGTATCTTTGCATCGTGATTTTTTCATAGTATTAGATTTAAGGTTAACAAAAAGATTGGTAGATTACCGTGAGGTAAAGCTACCTTTCGCTTTTTATAGGGGTAATCAATCGATTGCCCATTCCAATTTAAACAAATACCACAGCATTTTTCTCACCTAATAAATACAGTAAACGTATGAATTTCAAGAGTTTAATTATCACATTTTTTATTGCAACAACAGTTATGAGTCAGGAAAAAATTCTTCTATATCCTAACGGAGTAAAAGAAAGTAACGAATTACAAGTTGCTGAGAGCTTCAGAGATAAAGAATTTATAATCAATATTAGCGAAGCGCGCATGCTTGCTTTTCCTGCGGCTAAAGATTCGGCCAATGGTTCAGCAGTACTTATTTGCCCAGGGGGCGGATACAGTGGTGTATCGCAAATCAAGGAAGGCGAGGAATTTGCTCGCTGGTTTAACAAAATGGGCGTTTCAGCATTTGTACTTTATTACCGCATGCCAAACGGACATCATGAAATTCCACTCAAAGATGCTCAAACAGCCATGTCGATTATTCGAGACCGAGCCAAAGAATGGAAAATAAATAAAAACAAAATTGGCATATTGGGATTTTCGGCAGGTGGGCACTTAGCTTCAACTGTTGGTACGCATTTTAAGACTAAAGCCGAGCGACCAGCATTTATGCTGTTGGGATATCCTGTTGTAACGATGGATAGCGCTACAACTCATAAAGGATCACGAAACAATTTATTGGGTAAAAAACCAACTGAAGAATTAGTTAAATTGTACTCAAATGAGCTCCAAGTTACAAAAAAAACACCTCCAACATTTATTGTTCATGCCAAGGACGATGGAGCTGTACCAATTGCTAATAGCGAAAACTTGAAAAAGGCATTGGAAGCACATAAAATTCCTGTAAAACTAGTTATATACGACAAAGGCGGACATGGTTTTGGAATGCGTAAAAGAGGCATACCTGCTGACAACTGGCCTGAAGAATTAAAAAGTTGGATGAAGGATAAGGGGATTATTTGATATGAAGATGCAATGATTTAATAGGTGAGGCAATTTGACTACGTCGATTTTCAATCCCAAATCGATTTCAAACAATTAAATAACTGACAAATAGTAAATTAAAATAATGCACGACGCCATAGCTTTATTGAGCGATTTGATTTCAATTGAATCTTTTAGCCGGGACGAGAAAAATGCCGCTGATTTTCTGGAAAGATATCTGGAAGAGAGAGGCTATAAAGTATCGCGAAGTGCCAATAATATTTGGATGATGAGTCCAGGTTTTGAACCAACGAAACCAACTATTTTACTCAATTCGCATATCGACACAGTAAAACCAGTAAGTGCTTGGGTACGCAATCCATTGGTTCCAACAATTGAAAATGGCAAATTATACGGTCTTGGAAGCAACGATGCTGGCGCAAGTATAGTGAGTTTATTATATGCCTTTTTTTACCTTTCGGCTCAACCTCAAAGTTATAATCTGATTTTTGCAGCTACTGCCGAAGAGGAAATCTCGGGTAAAAATGGTATCGAAAGTTTACTGAATGAATTGCCTAAAATTGACTTTGCCATTGTGGGCGAACCCACCGAAATGCATGTAGCAGTAGCCGAAAAAGGGCTTATGGTTTTAGATTGCATGGCTTATGGCAAAGCTGGACATGCTGCGCGCAACGAAGGTGAAAATGCCATTTATAAAGCATTAGCGGATGTGGCCTGGTTTCAGAATCACCAATTCGAGAAAGTGTCGGACTTGCTCGGACCTGTGAAAATGACTGTAACACAAATAAATGCAGGCACTCAGCATAATGTGGTGCCCGACAAATGCAGTTTTGTGGTTGATGTCCGGAGTAATGAACTTTATAACAATCAGGATATACTTGCCGAAATTCAGAAAAACATTTCGTACGAGGTTACAGCTCGTTCTACCCGCTTAAGTTCAAGCGCCACACCTCTTTCGCATGCTGTAGTTACAAGTGTTCTTAAATTAAATCGCCAATTGTATGGCTCCCCTACTCTTTCGGATCAGGCACTAATGCCATTTGCAAGTATAAAAATGGGACCAGGACTTTCGGCTCGTTCACACACAGCCGATGAATTTATTTATTTACACGAAATTGAAGAAGCAATTGAACTGTATATAAAGTTGTTGGATAAATTGGAAATTTAAGCTTTTAGCTGATTCACAAATCGAGTAATCCTTCAGGCAAACTTACAATAATGCGTTTTTTCTTGTGATCAATTTTGATGATATAATCATCTCCTACTGGTATAAGCATTTCGTCACGACCTTTACCTACTACAAACAAGGCATTATCAGTAGTTTGGTCCACTTCCGTAATAAGACCAATTTCCCCTTTTACGTCGTCGACTAGCGTAAATCCCACAAAATAGTCGAGTTCTATTTCGGTATCAACAACCTTTTCGAGGTATTTTTTTGGTAAATATACGGTTGAGCCCGAAAATGTTCGTGCTTTTTCGTCCGATTTTACTCCATCCAATTTAATCAATGCAGTTTGACTCGATTTAAAACGATATTCTTCAATAAAAAACGGAACAAAAATACCCTGAATTTCAATGATTAGAAACGCCGCCTCTTCGGTATCAAACACATCCGAAGTATAGCTAAATGTCATTTCGCCACTTACACCATGAGGCTTAATGAGCTGACCAATAGGAAAAATATCTTCTTTTAAAATCATTATTTTAGTTATGAGTTACGAGTCAAGACAAGAGATTTAAAGCTTTGTTTTCTTTATCAGTCATAGCCATGCGCAATTCAGGTGTTTTGTCGTCGTTGCCACATAGATGCAGTATGCCATGAATAATAATGCGGTGCAATTCGTCAGTAAAGTTAGTATTGTAAGTCTTTGCATTTGATTTTACCGTATCTAGACTAATAAATATATCACCCGAAATAGTAGCAGCTGACGAATAATCAAACGTTATAATGTCGGTATAATAATCGTGTTGCAAATACTGATTATTCACCTGAAGTATGCGTTCATCGTTGCAAAAAATATACGATACATCACCTGTCTTCTTTCCATAACTTTCAGCTACTGCTTTAATCCAGTGTTTTAGCTTCGTTTTGTCAATTGCAGGCAATACAACTTCCTCTGTTATAAATTGAATCATAATTTCGAATTAGCTTTTAAAAGCACAAAGTTAAGCAATTAATTAAAACCTCAACCTCAAATCGGGGAATTGAAAATATATTTTTAAAAATAATCTTTTAAAAATATAAAATGCAAACGTTTGCGTAATTCAAATTTATTAGTAATTTTACCGCCGTTATCTCGAATATTTATTCATTAAATCTACAATTCTCATGCGAAAAAATCTACTTACATTAGCTATTATAGCTATTTTTGGGTTACAACTACAAGCTCAATACATCTCGATTACTGGTACTGAGTACATTCAAACAAATAAAACAAGTTGTTTTTACCCACAATTTAGTCCAACAGGCGACTATTTATTGGTTAGTGAGGCCAATTATTCTGGTTTGCGAGCTTATAATTTTGCATCGCGAACTCTAACAACCCTCACGTATGATGCTGGAGCTGGATTTAATACAAAAATAAGTGCCGATGGCAAAAGTATTTTATACAGCAAAACAGATTTTATTAAAAACTTGCGACACAACTCATTAATACAAATAGATAAAGCTTCGCGCACAAAAAAACAACTCTCGCTACCTACACGAGAAACTGTCTTGGGACATTTTTCCTCCAATCAACCCCAATATGTATCAGCCAAAAAACTAAATCGACTTAGCACAACAAAAGCCGATACGAAACCGATTATTTCCATCGAAGATCAAAAAATGGTTTTGTACACCGCATCATTGCGCAAAGTAATAACTCCTAATGGACAGGACGCAAGTTATATATGGCCTTCTATTTCGCCCGACATGAAAAACATTGTTTACACCGTGGCTGGCAAAGGAACGTATGTTTGTAAAATTGATGGTTCCAATGCAATTTCAATTGGAAAAATAAATGCACCTATTTGGCTCAACAACAACTGGATAGTAGGCATGGATGACAAAGATGATGGCGAAAAGCTTATATCTTCTACCATTATTGCAGCTACAATTGATGGTAAAATACGACAAACAGTTTTGACTCCTACAGGCTTAATGGCTATGTACCCTGCTGCATCGGCCGATGGAAAACGCATAGCTTTTAATACCGAAAAGGGCGAAATATACATTTTAAACATTTCTATTAAATAAAGGAGGCTTCGTTATGAGAAAAGTATTAGTTCTGCTAACGTTTGCATTAACGTTAATATTCAATTTGTATGCTGCCGATTTTACTGGCACAAAAATATATATAAATCCCGGACATGGTGGTTGGGATGCCAACGACCGCAATTTAGCAACCATTAATTTCCCGTTGGGCGATACACTTGGGTTTTACGAATCGAAGAGTAATTTAATTAAAGGATTGCATTTACGCGATTTGTTACAAGCCAATGGAGCTACGGTTATTATGTCGCGTACTAAAAACCGCACCGAGGACGACCGCAGTTTGTCCGAAATAGCAGCAGAGGCAAATTACAACAATGTGGATGCCTTTTTATCGATTCACAGCAATGCCATCGGCAACAATATTGGCACCAATTATTTACTATTACTTTTTCATGGTAAGGATGCAAAACCAAAAGTTCCGGCCAGTTTAACAATGTGTAATGCTTCGTGGCCAAGGCAAATGACGAATCAACTAACCGTGTGGACCAACTACACTACTTCCACCAATATACGAGGCGATTCTACCTTTTATGGAACATACGGGTTAGGTGTTTTAACTCCTCTTATAGTTCCTGGCTTTCTAAGCGAAGGTTCGTTTCACGATTATAACCCCGAAGCTCACCGACTACTTAATGTTGATTATTGCAAACTCGAAGCTATGAGTTTTTATCGTTATTATTGCGATTATTTTCAAAAAACATTGCCTACAACAGGTATTATTGCTGGATTTGCAAAAGGAAAAGACGAAACTATCAATAACGCAAAATTTGTATACAAAGCAGGTACACACGACAGATGGCTCCCGCTAAACAAAGCTAATGTAAAGCTTATGAATGCTGCCGGCGATTCGTTGGCAAATTACCAAGTAGACTCGCTTTATAATGGTATTTTTGCTTTTCATAATCTCACTCCAGGCACTTATAAACTACGCATTACAGCTGCCAACCATACCACAAAAGACACAACCATTAACGTATTAGCAGCCGCCACATCCTATGCTAAAATGCTTTTAGTCAATCCAAATATTGTGGTTACAAAAGATACAACTCCAGATTTTCCACAACCAACTCAGGAATTAGGTGTAGTGCCATTGCCCAATTATAAATTTAATACAGTTACGCCGATTGTGCCCGATTGGTTAAACCCAAATTTAATAAGAAAAGTACTTTACCGTAACGAAAAACTGTATGTATTAACCACCGAACCCAAAATAATTATTGCCAATGCAGTTACAACCGCCAAAATAAGCGAAATGAATTTAACTGGCATAGCTGGGGGTGCAGTTTTGCTCAATGATATAGCCTTTACGGCCGATGGATTTTTACTGGCATGTAACAAAGATACCATTTCGTTGCCCGAGTTAAAATCGAGGTTTTTCAAGGTTTATGCGTGGGATGATGATAATGCTGCACCAAGACTCTTGTTTCAAACTCAAAATCAAGCTTCGTGGAGCAATGGTGTAGTGGGTGAAACCATGGCTGTGAGCGGTTCACGTTGGAAGTGTACTATATATACACCTTCAGTAACCATTGGTACTACCAAAGCCATTCGTATAATGGGGTTGGTTTATGAGGAAGGCATTAGTGCTATTGCTTACAAATACATGATGGATGCAACTAATTATACCGAACCACTTTGGGGTAAAAAATTAAAATTTTCCATTTCGCCAACTGGTAAAGACCATTTTTATTTGGACAGCGAAAAAGTATTAGCTACCGAATTTCAGTTTGACTGGGCAAAACCCGACAGAGACCCATTGATAAACAAAGGTGTTTTTACCGAAAAAGCGGGTTTCCAGATTCAACCCGTGGCTTCAGGCAATTTCTTTTTCCGTCATGCACGAAACGTATTTATGGCTGCACCCGTTTGCAATGCCGACTCAACCAATGTAAGTGTCGTTTTATTCAATATTACTAACGGATTAAACAATGCTGTTAAAGTTTCGGAAGCACTACCACAAGCTGGTCTTGGCGCTACAAAAACAACTTACATGGCCGCTGCAGCCAAAGTTACAGGTTACGATATTGAGTTGATGATAATCGCTCAAAATCAAGGCATGGCACGTTATAAAACAGTTGCTCCTCCAGCTATAGCCAATATTTATGCCTCTGAACTTTCTATCGTAACTACAAACGAAGGTTACAATCTGAAATTTACGCTAAACGAAAATGCGAAAGCAGTAAGCATCAAATTATATAACGGTATAGAAGTATTGAAAACAATCGATGTTGGAGCACTTAATAAAGGGCTGCAGACAGTAACATTAGCAACTGCCGATTTGCCCGAAGGAACTTATGAATGGACGGTAACTGCAAGTGCCGATGGTATAGACCGCCCGTTGAAAACATCAGATAATAATCAAGCACAAATGCAATTCTTTTCGCCCCGTGGAGTAGCCGTTGATAACAGTTTCGAAAGTCCGTGTTTTGGACGTATATATGCATCCGAAACATTACCTGGCACTGTAACAAACCGCACGACCAAGGATGGGATTTACATTTTGAATGCAGCATTACAGGATGTAACTAATCAGGGGGCAAATAGTTATGCTGGAGGTGTGACTTGGGGTACTGCCAGCTCACCTATGCGAGTGAGTGTGGGCGAAGATGGAAAGGTGTTTTTAACTGACTTTAGCGACACTAATCCTGGAGTGTGGATTATGGATCCAGAAAAACCATCGGATAACTTTAAAGCCGTGTTTAGTGGTTTAACTATAGCAACAGGTTTGGCAAGTAAAAACGGCATAAACGTTCATGGTGCTATTTCGCATTGTTGGTCAACAGGTACAGGACAAAATACAAAACTCTATACTTTTGATAAATATTATACTGATGCTGTAGCAACAAACAGAGGCAATTTGCTGCAATATAATATTGGCAATCTTGAATCGGCATGGCAAACTGCTCCAAGTGCTATTGTGTATAATGATGGATTAAATGGTAACTTACAGCAAAATTACAATTCGTGTATTGCTCCTGATGGACGTAACGGCTGGTGGATTTCGCAATATCGTGCCGAAGACGCCGTTGGAATTCCATCACTTATACATGTAAAACCCGATGGATCAGTATCGTTCAATTCAGGTAAAACGCCTTTGTTAATTGGCAATTCGCAAGAAGGCGGAATGGCTGTTAATGCAGAGGGAAATAAACTAGCTATGGGCTGTTCCGACGAAGTAAAAGTATTTGACATATCGTTTAATGCTCAGGGTGTACCATCCATAAGTCTATTGCACTCAATTAAACCAGCAATGGGAACAAAAACGGTTGGCTTGTCCTTCGACCGCGCTGGAAATGTATATGTTATATCCAATTCAACTGAACGATTAGGAGTTTGGGCACTGCCCAAAACAGATAATACTTTTACTACACCTGCTCCATCCAAATACAGAATATCAGTAATAAGAGCTGGGTTAAATAATCCTGAAACGGCAGCAAACAT
This sequence comes from Paludibacter sp., assembly GCA_049317585.1. GTDB lineage: Bacteria > Bacteroidota > Bacteroidia > Bacteroidales > Paludibacteraceae > Paludibacter. Next base: position 427 of record JBMOHZ010000068.1, on the reverse strand, counting down.
AGTGAAAGTGTATCCAAATCCAGCTTCGGACTTTATACGTATCGAATCAGCAGAGAAACTGCAACAAGTTGATGTTTACGATTTTGGTGGTCGTTTACAGTTAACAGTGAATACCAACGATAACAAAATTGAAATACCAATTAATCAGTTACAAAAAGGAATATACCTTTTAAAAATTAAAACCGATAAAGGCATTTCAAACAACCGTATTATTAAAAAATAAAAAACCAAAATCTGAGCAGTCATCGCGCTGCTCAGATAAAAAAATAATCAATTTATTCACTTTTAAAAAACAAAAATGATATGAAAAAAATTACTTTATTAATTGGTGCTCTTGCACTTAGTTTTGCAAGCTACTCAGTTGGCATGTCGGGAATTTACAAAGTTGGTGTAACTGAGACTGCTCCCAATTACGCATCTTTAAGCG
>JBMOHZ010000067.1:0-9624 GCA_049317585.1 Paludibacter sp. | reverse complement strand
AAAATAAAGTTTTTATTAATAAATGATGATTGATGTGTATGATGATTATTGATGCGCCAATGTTGCATAAACTCAAAAATATTAGTTCAGATTTAGTCGAATGCAATCTAGATACTAAAGCATCCGATTTAGTAATTTTTCGATAATTATTCAAAAAATAGCAGCACAAAACAAACTTTTCGACCTACTTTTGTATTTTAATCAATAAAACCCATTTTGTATTAATTATATCAATGAAAAATTTATTTCTTATAATCCTGTTTGTTGCTTCAATTTCAGTTTTTGCTAATCCCAAACATACCGTAAGTGGCACTATTACCGATGCTTCAACAGGTGAAAGTCTGATTGGAGCTGGCGTCACCATTAAGGAACTGCCCGGAATAGGTGCCAGTACCAATGGCTATGGTTATTTCTCGCTTACTTTAACTCACGGCAACTATACCCTTATTGTGTCGTACATTGGCTACAAACAATACACACAAACGCTCGACCTATCGGCCAATAAAATGCTGCAAATAAAGCTCGAGCCCAACTCGCAGCAGTTGGACGAAGTTGAAATTACAGCTGTTCGCAAAAACAACAATATCACATCTACCGAAATGGGCGTGGAAAAGCTCGAAATGAAGGAAATAGCTAAAATTCCCGTGCTTTTTGGCGAAGCCGATATTATGAAAACCTTGAAACTGACTCCGGGTATAAAATCGGTGGGCGAAGGTAGTGGGGGCTTGTACGTACGTGGTGGCAATAACTCACAAAACCTGATTTTGCTCGACGAGGCTACAGTGTACAATGCCGATCACTTGCTTGGGTTTTTCTCTACTTTCAATAGCGATGCCATTAAGGATGTGCAAATGTTTAAAGGCACTGCTCCTGCCGAATATGGTGGACGAACTTCGAGTGTGCTCGATATAAAAATGAACGATGGTAATAATCAGCAATACCATGTAGGTGGTGGTTTGGGGCTTATCTCGTCGCGCTTAAATGCCGAAGGTCCCATTCAAAAAGGGAAAAGTTCGTTTCTGGTTTCGGCGCGCCGTACGTATGCCGATTTGTTTCTGAAACTATCACCCGATACACTTATCAACGGCAATCAACTCTATTTTTACGACCTGAATGCCAAATTCAATTACACCATCAACGACCGCAATCGCATATATTTGTCGGGGTATTTTGGACGTGATGTTTTTAAGTTTCAGGAGCGTTTTGGCATCGATTGGGGAAATATAACGGGTACACTTCGCTGGAATCATATTTGGAACGAACGCTTATTTAGCAATACCTCGCTTATTTATTCGGATTATAGCTATAAAATTAATATTGAGAAAGATGCGGGTTTTAGTCTCACATCCATTATCCGAAATTGGAACCTGAAACACGAATTTCAGCTTTTTATGAATGATAAAAATACGCTTGCTTTTGGTGTAAATTCTATTTATCACAAAATTATTCCCGGACAGCTAGAACTTACCGACGATGCTGATATTAATCCAGTAACATTGCAAGAAAAGTTTGCTGTAGATAATGGCTTATATATCAGTAATTTGTGGAAACCGGCTTACAATCTGAATATTAACTACGGTTTGCGCTTATCTGCTTACCACCTTTTTGGGCCGGGCGACTTTTTTAGCTATACAGGCAACGAAGTGACAAGCACAAAAACTGTTGCGAAAGGAAAAATTGTACAGTCATATTTTAATCTGGAACCTCGGTTAAATATATCATACATTATTAACGAAAGTAATTCGATCAAAGCAAGTTACACTCGTAATACACAAAACTTGCATCTGATTTCCAATTCCACATCCTCCACTCCTACCGATATTTGGATTTCGTCGAGCAATAACGTAAAACCCGAAATTGGCGATCAAGTGGCGCTGGGTTATTTCACAAATTTTGCCGACGATACGTATCAGTTGAGTGGCGAAACGTATTACCGCTGGATGCAAAACCAAATTGACTTGCGCAATGGTGCCAATATTAATGCAAACGATAAAATTGAAGGCGAATTGCTTTTTGGCAAAGGGCGTGCGTATGGTTTGGAGCTAATGCTTAAAAAGAAATATGGCAAACTCAATGGTTGGATTGGCTATACATGGTCGCGTACGGAGCGCCTGATTGATGGAATAAATAGCAATAATTGGTATCCAGCTCGTCAGGATATAACACACGACGTGTCGGTGGTAGCAATATACGATATAAGCAAAAAATGGTCACTATCGGCTTCGTGGGTATATAACACCGGTAATGCTGTAACTTTTCCGAGTGGAAAATACAATTTGAATGGCAATACACAGTACTATTACACCGAACGTAACGGTTATCGTATGCCCGACTATCATCGTCTGGATGTGAGTGCAACCATGAACATGAAAAAAACGAAACGCTTCGAAAGCAGTCTGAATTTTTCAGTTTACAATGCTTATGGCCATAAAAATCCATTCTCAATTGATTTTGAACAAGATAAAGACGACCCATCAAAAACTAATGCCGTAATGACGTACTTGTTTACGTATGTGCCGTCGATAACTTATAATTTTAAATTCTAAAAAAAGACGACAGACAACTGACGGCAGACAACAGAAAATCAAAAGTCTTTTCAATAACAATAAATAACGCACGAAGTGCTAATAACGGCGAAGCCCTAATAACGTGAAGCAAAAAAATATGAACTTTAAAAACTTAATATTAACTACAGCTTGTGCATTTCTGATTTCCTGTACCGAAATAATTGATATTTCGACCAAAGCTCCTACGCCACAATTGGTGGTGGAAGCAAGCATTGCACTTAACGAAAACGCTACTGTAACACTCACTAAATCAATTTCATTAAATGAGTCGAACAATTTCAAAATGGTTACAAATGCTGTGGTTAAAATGACCGATAACAGTGGTAATACAGAAGTGTTATCCGAAATATCAGATGGTATTTATATTTCGAAAACTATGAAAGGCGAAGTAGGGAAAAGTTATACATTGCACATCGAAAGCGAAGGTAAAACAGTAACTGCACTAAGTAAAATTCCAACAATCATTGCAATTGATTCATTTAAAGTTATCAATTCCGTTATCCCGGCGGTGGACCTCCACGCGGCAATCAACCTGCTCCGTTCTACGAAATTAATATCAAATACACCGACCCAGCTGACCAACAAAATTTTTACCGTATAATTGCCTATTATAATAGTAAAATTCAGTCACGAAACAATATTTTCGACGACAGATTTAACAACGGAAAACAAACCGAAGCCAACCTCATAATATACAAAGATTCGGCTAAAATGGGCGATACCATACGCATTGAAATGCAGTGTATTGATAAACCTGTGTTTAATTATTTCCAAAGTATGGGATCGGCTGGAGGACCTCCGGGAGCTTCGTCAAGTCCTGCAAATCCATACACAAATCTAAATGGTGCAATTTTGGGGTATTTCAGTGCTCACACCGTAGAACGTAGAGAATGGATATTGAAATAAAGCTGTAAAGAAGTTTTTGAACGCAAATAACGCAAATTCGCACAAATTTCATAGATTATATTATCTGTGTAAATATGCGGTTATTTGCGTTATTTGCGTTCTACTTAATTAATAATTACTTCCGTATACTCTTATTCTTAAACGACGATACATCAATAACATCCTGATTGTCATTATCAAAACTTATCGCAACACTATCGCCAACGGCTGTAATTGGAAAATCGTTTGATAGTTGTGAGGAGCCTAAAAACACTTTCGACATGCTTTTAATAGTAAAATAATAATAGGTATTCCCGTTTTTCACATCACCATTAATGCGTGCAATTACTGAATTTATAAGTTGTTTCTCAGTTTTACTTTTAGCACTAATCTTATTCCCTGTGGTATTAAAAGCATTTTTGTAAGCCATAAGTGTTTCGCGCAAGGTATTGCCAACCCCTACTATGGTATAATCCTCAATGGCAACCATAGCATACATTTTTACCAAACCGCCATTATCTTTTAAACTCATTACATAAGTGGGTATGTTGTTGATATTGTAAGGAATAGGTAGCGTAGCCGAAAAACGTTTTTCCTGCACTTTGCCTATGGCTGAGTTTTGAGCTGCAAACTCGGTTGCTCCACTTTGCTTGTACCAAATAGCTTTTTTAGTACGCGAATTAACTAATACAAATCCCACTGTCGACTCATCGGCTCCTACCGAAGTAAGTCCGGTATACCAATAAGCTTCGTTGTCGTTACCATAAACTAGCGACATTTTTTCGGTAATTTGCAATTTATCTTTGTTGGAAAAATTCCAAAAACCATGTACGTATTCGCCCCAGTTATTTAGCTGTGTTTCAATAAATTCGGCTGGCTGAATGCGATCTACCCAAGCCGGTGCTTTATCAATGGTATATTCCTTAATATCACCCGTTTGGGCATTTAATACTACTACAGCCTGTGCTTCCTCGCCTGCAAAACCAATTGTTTTACGGTATTTTGTTACCACCCAGTAAGGCACACCTGTATCGTCAATTTCGAACGAATAATCGGTCATACCTACATTAAAATAACCACTAAAATACAAATAACGTTTTAGGTTTTGAAGCAAATAACCTTCCGATTGGTATTTGATATATACTTTTTGGCCATTCACTTCCTGAACCAACTTCACATCGCGCTCATTACAAGCGTTTACCATTACATAACCATTGGTTCCTTGTAGGTTATTTACCCATTTAAAAAATCCTGAGTGTAATAGCGGAGCCACCCAATACAAATCGTTTCCTACTTTTTGGATATTAAATTCACCTAAATAAACCTGACTACCCAATGCCGATTGCGAACCAAGTACTTTGTCGCCAAGAATCTCAGCAAGACTTTGATCCACCACCCTAATTTTTTCCAACGAAATAGGTAACATATTTTTGGATAAGTCTTTACCTGTTTCAATATTACCAATTAAACTGCGGTATTTTTCGGTTCTAAAAATGGCCCAGGTAGTAACAGTAGGTACCACAGTAATGTATAAAAATAAAACTAGCAATAAAATAAGTGGAATTTTCAAGCCTTTAAAGTTTGAAAACTGAGGCAACTGTTGTGAATTGCCTAAATTCTGAATTTTATCAAGCGAATTGAGCAAAATCCAACCCACAATGAGAAACACTAATAAAATAGGCAAGCTTAAAAACCGATAATGCAATACTGGCATATATACATACAAAGCCACCAGGAAAGCAATTAACAACAATAATACATTTCTTAGAATTTTCATAACAATCTGTTTTTTAATTATATAAGTTCTATTTTAGTTTTATTTTACGCGTTTTATCAAACCAATAAAGCGATTCTTTAATGGCAGTTTCAATTTTAGTTGTTGGCATCCGAAGTGCCTTACGAGCTTTATCATTACCATAGTATTCGCAAATTGTAATTTGATTTATGTTTCGACTACAAATTTCAGTTTTTATTTTGAAAAAACGAAGCATATCACCCAGATTTGCTACAAGTACAAGCAGTAAATCAGGAAGCAATATTATTTTCTGACGATAATCTCCTACCCTACTCTGAATTTCGTAAAACTCTTTAAATGTGAGATTTACGCCTGTTGCTAAATAACGTTCGCCATTTTTACCTTCGGTAAGTGCATTACAAACTGCAGAGGCCACATCCGACGTAGCAACAAAATTTTTACCTCCATTAGGCACAAACATCCATTTTTTACGATATCCCATTAAAATTAATTTCCCAGAACTTGGTTTGACATCGTAAGCACCAATCATAAAACTAGGATTAATTATAACATAATGATTATCAGTGTTTTTAGCAGCACTAACAATAATATTCTCGGCGGCCAACTTGCTTTGAGCATAAAAAGAATCAGTAAATGGAAATTCGATACCTGCATGTTCATCCGAAAGGTGGTGTATAGTTCCATATCCAATGGTATTCGCAGAACTAACAAAAACTATATTTTTGATATTCAACTCATTAGCTATGCTGATAATTAAAGCATTTGCCTTTACGTTTACTTGCTCATAATCCTTGTAATGCAATAAATTAGTGGCAGTTACAGCTGCAATATGAATAATAGCATCGCAGTTTTGAGCTGCCACTCGCAGCGTTTCTTCCTTTGCAAAGCTACCATCAACTACTGTCACTTTCGAAATATCAAAATAAATATTTTTCCTACTACGCACAACAATGGTAACGTCGTGTTCTAATGCCAATAATTGCATTACCACATGATGTCCCAATAATCCATTTGCACCAGTAACGAGTATTTTCATTTTTTATAGAATAAAGAGCAAAGAATCAAGATATAAGACCGTTTAAATTTCATTATCACATCATCACTTCCATAACTAACAATTTTGTACCAACGAAAGTTTTTATTTCAATTTCCGATATTTCCGAAATTCCAATTCCATCTCTTTTGTTCAATTTGAAACCAGCAACTTCAGCATCTCCTTCAATTACAAACACATACACACCCGATTGTGGACTATGTAACTGATAACTTCCCTCCCACTCCAATGTGAAATTCCCGAGCGAAAACCAAGCCTGTTGATGTATCCAAACTCCCTGATCGGTAGCCGATGGCGAAAGAATTTGATACAATTCATTTTCTTTTTCGAGCTCCGATATCGAAATTTGATCGTAACGCGGTGTTACATTTTTAGTATCAGGGAAAACCCAAATTTGTAACAACGACAAAGATAGGTTTTTTTCGGCATTAAATTCACTGTGGTAAATTCCAGTTCCGGCACTCATTACCTGTATTTCGCCAGCTGTAATGGTTCCACTGTTTCCCATACTATCTTTATGCTCCACTGTGCCACTAAGCGGAATAGTAATAATTTCCATATTATCGTGCGGATGCATTCCAAAACCCTTGCCTGAATCTATCCAGTCGTCGTTGAGCACACGTAGCATCCCAAAATGCATGCGTTCAGGATTGTAATAATTGGCAAAACTAAAGGTATGATTTGTTTTGAGCCAACCGTGATCAGCATGTCCGCGCGTAGCGGCTTTATGTAAAATTGTTTTCATTTTATTTCAATTTGTATTTTATATGTTATAACATGCAATTTGACAAAATGTTTAATATAGCACCTTTCAAATCTTTAAAATTGTAAATTGTAAATGATAAAATAGTAAATACAGTTATCTTTGCAAAAATATTTCAATTTGAAAGATACATGAATCAGACAATTGTATTTCTAACTGGTGCAAGTGCCGGTATAGGCAAAGCAACCGCCGAACTTTTAATGAAAAACGGGATTATTGTTTACGGTGCTTCGCGTAGTGGTGGTGTGGCACAAAAAGATGAGCATTCGAAAGGTGAAATTATACCAGTAAAAATGGATGTAAATAACGAAAAAGATATTCAAAGCATTGTAAAACAAATAATTGACACACACGGAAAGCTAGATGCGGTAATAGCCAACGCCGGAAATGGTATAGCTGGAGCCATTGAAGAAACTAGCATAGAAGAAATGCGTTACCAGTTCGAAACCAATTTTTTTGGTACTGTCAAAACCATCCAAGCCTGCATTCCTACTTTCCGAAAACAAGGATACGGAAAAATTATCACTGTTTCGTCGCTAGCTGGTATTATTCCCATCCCATTCCAAACATTTTACTCGTCGGTAAAAGCTGCTTTAATGCTGTTTATGAACGGATTAGCAATAGAGCTAAAACCTTTCGGAATACAATGCTGTACCATATTGCCTGGCGATACTAAAACAGCATTTACCTCAGCTCGTAAATATACACAGGCTTCACAAAACCCACAATCGCCTTACTACAAAACCATGAAACACTCGGTAGGACGTATGGAACACGACGAACAAAATGGTATGACGGCCCTATCCGTAGCACGCCCAATTGTACGTCAAATTTTGAATAAACGCATGCATACTTTTTACGTTACAGGTATTTTAAACCAATTTTATTACCATTTATTCAATGTATTACCAACCAACTTACGATTGTGGATTATTGCTAAATTATATGGCTAAGTAAAAGCATTGTAATTATTACATAATTGATTTATATTCAATAATATACGAGTCGTCAAATATTTTATTATATTTGGCGACTCTTTGTTTGTAATACCTCGATGTGTTTAAGTTAATACGCTCATAAGTAAGTTCTGAACGAAAATATAAAAAATTAGTAAGATGAATGACGAAAAATCGAAAGATCAACTCATAAGAGAGTTACATGAATTGGAGGAAAAATACAATTCGTTGAAATCAGAACTTGATAATGACGAAAAATCGAATAAAACGAATAGATTTTTACAACAAATTACGGAAAGAAGTCGTACAAATGAAGCCTTGATAAAAAGCGAAATGCGTCATCAAACCATACTTCAAACTGCTATGGATGGATACTGGATGACAGATTTGGAAGGAAAATTTATTGAAGTAAATGAGGCATATTGCAACATGTCGGGCTATACCGAAACTGAACTTCTTACTATGAGTGTATTAGATGTTGAAGTACTCGAGAATAACGAAGAAACTAAAATACACATTGAAAAATTAATTGAAAATGGAAATGAACGTTTCATTACTAAACACAGACGTAAAGATGGAAGTATTTACGATGTAGAGGTATCATCGGTATATCAACAAGAATTCGAAAATACTTTTGTTGTATTTATAAGAGATATTACAGAGCAAAATAGATTTGATAAAGCATTAAAAGATAGCGAATTGCGTTTTAAGGTACTTTTTGAAGATGCACCCGATGCCATGTTATTGGCCGACCCTGAAACGCGAAAAATTATTGACGCAAATAACAATGCTTGTAAATTATTTAAAAAGACGAAGCACGAACTTATTGGTTTATTTCAATACGAACTTCACCCTCCACAAAACATAGATTATTCTAAAAATACGTTTAAAGAACAATTTGAAAATAGAAGACAAAGTGTAAATAATGAACCCGTTGAAAACAAGATATGTTGCTCCGATGGCACTGAAATTCCTGTCGAGATAATTGGACAAGCCATTCAATTAAATGGTAAATCGCTCATGCTGGGCACTTTTAGAGATATTACGGAACGAAAAAAGGTTGAAGAAGAACTGAAAGTGAGCGAAGAAAAATTTGCTATAGCATTTAAAACTTCTCCATACGCTATTACAATCACGCGACCTGAGGACGGAAAGTTTATCGAGGTTAACGATGCCTTCTTTTCGATGACAGGGTACTCTCCAGAAGAGGCACTCAATAATTCATCGATTGGAATGGATTTATGGTTTGACGCGGAAAATCGCAATAATGTGTTAAAAGTTCTCCGAGTTGGAGGAGCTATAAATGGGCAGGAATTCCAATTTAAAAAGAAAAATGGAGAAATAATTACAGGATTGTTTTCTGCCCAACTTATTGATATCAATAACAATACATTTATACTCTCAAGTATTAATGATATTACCGAACAGAAACTAGCGCAAGAAAAGCTTCGTGATAGTGAAATGCGCTTCAGACAGATATTACAAGATGTTGAAAGTCTTTCTGTTCAGGGATATGCACCCGATGGTACAACTCAATATTGGAACAAAGCATCCGAACGATTGTATGGTTATACAGCCGAAGAAGCTATTGGGAAAAACTTTACCGATTTGATTATTCCTTCAGAAATGCGCGATGGAGTAAA
>JBMOHZ010000066.1:0-9648 GCA_049317585.1 Paludibacter sp. | reverse complement strand
TTTGGACGCAAAAACAATAAATAGCAATAAAACAATACTATTTCTCATTCCGAAATCGGTTTGTGTTTTTATCAATTGTAAGCAGCAGTTACGCTGAACGTGCCATTGTAAATGCCATCAACCTGAGCTGCATTCACATTTAATTGACCACCTACTGTGAAGTTATCAACTCCAAAGCTACTCAATGTACCTGTTAAACCTTCAGCTCCAGCCGAAGTAGGACGCGCTTTAAAATTATCAACTGTCATGGTCTCAACGCCACCTGCACGAGTTACTACTGTACTTGCCGGAAGTGTAATGGCATAGGTCTTAGCTGCCATACCCGACAATGAAAAAATAGCATTGGATGTAGTTGACACAATGGCATTTACGCTACCACTTACTGTTACCACATTAAGCGTAGACACGGTACAAGTACCACCCGAACCAGCCGCTACGGCAATTTTTCCAAAATTGAGGGTTGTGCCACCTGGCGTACCTGTGTTGTCGGTAATGGCCAATTGCGATGTCACTTCGGCTTTAGCCTGACCAGTGATTGACGATTGTGCACTAAGCTGAATAGTACAAGCAAAAAGGAGCATTGCTCCAAAAATTAACTTCTTCATAATCTTATAATTTATAATGTAATTAATTATACGCTACTGTAATATTGAAATTTCCTTGATACAAACCAGCCACCTGATTGGCATTTACATTGAGTGTAGCTCCTACCGTAAATGTATCTGATGCTGAACCATTTAAAGTGCCTGCATTACCTACTTTGTTTGAGGTATAAGTCGACACGGTCATTGTTTCGCTACCGCCACCACGTGTTACTGTAATAGGAGCTGCTGGCAATGTAATGGCATAATTTAAGTTGGCCGAACCTGTAACTGTGTATGCAGCACTTGTAGCAGTAGGTGTAAAACTGGTTAAAGTTACACCACCTGTTTGCGAGCGAACACCAGCAGCAGTTAGCACACATGTACCTGGCGATGCCGATACACTCAGCGTTCCAAAATGCAAGGCTCTCGTTTCAGCAATCGTAATTGGATTCACAATATTGGCAAAAGCATCTGTATTTTCGGTTTGTGCAAATGATGCTACACAAGGCATTGCCAATAATAAAAAGAGCAATTTACTAAAATTTACTTTCATAATTTGTTGTTTTTTAATGTAAATATAAAAAAAACAGAACTGCAAATGTAGTTCATTTAATTCAATAATTTAAATGTCTTTGATTTATCGTTTGTATATAGTTTTAAAAACACCATTCCTTTTGCAGGTAATTCTACAATACGTTGTTCACCTCCTTGTGCTGTAAATTGACTAATTACGCTTCCGTTTACATCAAATATCTGAATCGAAAAATCACCTTTTACATCTTTCAAATCAATATTCACACCTTTGTTGCTAACATATACTTTGGCCAGGTTCAGCGCATAGTCGGCTTTAGCTTCTTCGGTAAAATAAAGTGTAAACCGAGCTGGTTTATCAGTTGATTTAGACGTAAACCTATAGTTTTCATTCGCTTTCAGGTCAACTATTTTACCCGTTAGTTTATCTTCGAGCAATACTACTTGAAATGCATCTTTCAGTTCGTTAGCACTCAAGGTGTATTTTCCATCTTTTCCGGCTTTAAAATACACATCCATTAGGGCTGTTTCGTCAACCTTAGTCAGGTAAAATGTGCTGAAATTTTCCTCGTTTTGGTCAAAGTAAAGCGAAGGAGCTGTTTTTACAGGGCTAAACATTTTTGCTGCACCTGCCATTTTGTTATCGCTTTCAAAAGTCATTTTCACCTCATCGCTACCTAAACTATCGACCGAATGTACTGCTAACGATAGTGACAGTGGAGCATTGTTTGATTTCACTCGCATCCAGTTTCCAGCTTCGTTGGCCACTCGTGCATTATTATTAAAAGCAAATGTACCATTGCTTGCCGCTTTTACAAAAAATCCCATATTAGGCGATATGTAACGAGTCACGCCATTGGTTCCAGTGTTTAAAACGTCGGCCGAGTTGTAAACGCCATAATTATTAGCCGAATTACTCCAAACCCAAATATCATTTCCACCAGCATTGCTAACCAACATGCTACGTGTAAATCCGGTATCGTCTTTCCAGTCGATGCTGCTTGGATAAGGATTGCCAACAAAATTAAAACCTTTGTTTACACCAGTACCATCGTTTGTTAGGTCAATTGTTACAGCGCCATTATTGAGCAATCCCACAAATTGCTTAGTGGTATTAAGCGCTTGTACAGCATATAAATAACCTTTACCACTCACAAAATTAGCCGACGGATGAACAGAATTCCAGGTAGGAGCTACCGTGTTATTTAAGTTATACACCCAACAGTTTGTAGGTTCGTCCCATGCATATAAATCGTATCCAGAACCATCACCATAGGTTCCGGCAGGTTTCCAAGTGCCCGAAAGTGGCGCATTGCTAATAGGCGACGACAAGAAATGCCAAGCCGCCGAAGTTCCACCAATATAACGATCGGCAGTAGCTGGTACATTAGCAGTATTATGTATGAGCGATGCAGTGCCCGATGCAGTTGAACGCAATATAAAACCACTAGCACCAGCATTATTCACAATTTGACCATTTACTATTACACGCGATATAGCCGTTAGCGAAAGTAGTTTTCCGCTATTGATTGTCAGGTTTTGCGATATTTCCATAGGCGAATTTAGATTTACCCCTACTGCATTATCAATTGTCAAATCGAACATTCTATTTTGATAATAGGTTGAAATATTAATATTTTGCAAACCTACACCCCTATAAATTACGTATGGCGAATTTGTTAGAGCATCTAATCGTCCACCGCCGCTACTAAGTTGATTGAGAAGTACTAAAGTGCCATTCAATATTACATTGCTAAAATTATTGACACGAATATTATAGGCTTCGTTATTGTACAAATTACCCGAATTTATTGTTTGTAGGGCAGAACCCGAAAAATTGATTTGCGAACCTGTAGCCGAAGCTTCGAGTTGTGCTCCGTTAGTAAACACAAAATCGCCTAAAACGGTTAGTTGTTTCCCATTCAAATTCAAGCGGTAAGTAGCCTGATCATTGCTAATATCGTTTACAGTACGGTTAATGTCTAAGTATAAATGATTTAATGGATAGGGATCAAATTTTATGTCGCTATTTGTTGCAGGTATCGTAGCTAATGTCCAGTTAAGAGCATTTCCCCAATCGGTACTTATATTTCCTTTCCACATATTATCGCCCGAAAACTCCCACGCACCAATAGTTGGTGCACCCGAACGGATATTGCCACCAAAATCGTCGGTCACGCCTGTTCCAGCTACACCATTTAACTTGGTAAATACCAATTTATAATCGGTAGCACCATTGCCACCAGCATTCAAAAAGCCAGGGTCAATTTTCAAACTATTAGCATCCTGCAAGTTAATAATGGGTAAAGTGGAGATATTTGTATTGGCAAAATTACCGATAAAACCACCCGTTCCATTTGCAAAATACACATTGTAGTTCAACGTGAGCGAACCAGCAGCAGCATAATTAAAGTAGGCACTGTAGTGATTTCCGGTTGCTCCATTGTTAGAGCGTACATTTACCAGAATATTGTTTTCGTAATCAATGGTATTGGTATTGGTAGCACTATACAGAGCATAACTGCGGCGAGCTCCTACGGTAGGATTTCCATCAATATAAAAAGTATTATGATATAAATTTCCTGTTTGTGAGCCACTTTCGTACATGCCATAAATGGTAGTTTGGGTATTTCCTCCCAATCTTATAATGTTATTGGAGTAAGTAGCCGTTCCTGTTTCGGAGCGAATACCATACACCGAAGCATTGGTTGTGGCAGTGGAAACAATTATTTCCTGAATAAAATTTTTCGAAACGACGTTTGTTCCACTACATTGCAAAATCATACCAATTACACTACCATTATACAACGTGTTGTTGTTTTCGATATCAGAAATGCTATTACCCGAAATAAGATTATCGAAACTACTATTTGTAAACGATAAACCACATAATGAAGTGGCATTGGTCGATGCTGTTTTAATACGTTGAATGGTATTGTTCGATACCGTATTTGTACCTGATAAAATTTCGATACCTCTGGCAAAACCTGTTCCCGTAGAGTTGGCCACAAGGTTGGATATGGTATTGCCATCAACAGTATTAGACTGAAAACCTTGCACTTGAATGGCTGTTAAAAACTGGGTAGAACCAATAGGATTGGCCGAAACCTGAATGCTATTAACTGTATTGTTGCTACCAATTAAATTCGAATTAATGGTGGTTGAACCTGAACTTGAATTTTTAAATATACCAATTGTGCGGGTTGCATTATTGATGGTAAGTGAGCCTATAATATTGGTATTACAATTCACATCATCGTTGGAATTAATTTGAATTGGACACATAAAACCACCCATAGTATTGAGCGAATAAACAATGGCACTTGTACCTGACGATTCGCCAATAGTATTTGCCAGTGTAGTTCCAATATTTATATCGCCTGCTTGAGCCATAATGCCAATCCAGTTACCAACTGTATTGTTTTCCCAAAGCATATTACTAATTTTATTACCTTGAATGGAACTTGGCGCATCCGTTCCTACTGCTGTATAAATACCTGTGAAAGCATTGTTGGCAACATTTGTTTTAGCCCAAGCCGCTCCCGAACAAAGTTCAAAACTACCTCCAATATAATTATTCAGAATTTGAAAAGCCGACCCCGCTAAATTATTGACGTTGATAACCGTATAATTTACATTGGCCGTCGGAACAAACGAAGCGGTTTCGAAAAAGCTATTATTTGAAATAGTAAAAGCGGTAGAGTAGGAGGCAATATTTACTCCACAAGAAACAAATGAGCGGTTAAAAAAGTTGTATATATTATTGTTTGCTAGCGTATTGTTGCTGTTTTCCCTATTCGGACTACCCTCAGAATAAATAGCATTTATAGGTCTGTTGCCATCGACCGATGCTGTAATGTCGTTTATTGAAATGGTATTATTATCGTTTCCGGTTGACTGTGTACTTGTTGATAAAAACAAAACTCCTGTAGTGGCGTTGGTAGCCGAACCTTTAATAATACAGTATTGAATGGAATTAGAAACAGCATCGTTCAAAAAACGAACAGTTGATGTACCTGAAACAGCCGAAGAACTTGTATTTGAAATAACAAGCGATTTGACATTTCCTCCAGCCAATACCCGACCATCGATACTAACATTGTCGGCACCATCGAAATCGATAATAGGAGCAGCAAGGTTTCCTGTTATTGAAAGTCCTGATATTGTAGGAAAAATACTGAGTGTAGTAAAATTGGAACTTCCTGTACCACTGGCATTTAATACTGCAGTACTGGTTTCGGTGGTATTAGCAATAATTCGGAGAGTAACATTGCCTGTAAGCGTTCCGGCATTAATGGCATCGAAAGCTGCTTTGAGTGTTGCATAGTTAGCACCTGTATTTCCAACTGTTCTCGTTTCGTTTATAGCAAATACAGAAACATTAAGTGATATTGCGAACAATAACACTGCTATTTTGTATTTACTTTTTGTAAAATCGGCGAACGATATTATTGGTTTAAAATACATACACTATTCTTATCAAAAAAAAGTTGAAATGCAACAAATAACAAGCACTGCTTATACTCATGACAATTGTCAATACGCATAGCAGTGTATTAAGATTTCTTTGCAAAGATAAGTAATTAAAGCATTAAACAATGGGTAAACCCGTTCAAATAGTACGATTAATAATAAGCTTTAGCGAATTTAACGTTATTTAACTCGAAAATTGCAAAAAACTTATCAACAGTTAGAGTAAACTGATGCAAAACAGCTAAATATCTGGAAAACAACACAAAACAAAAATTCAAGTAAAAAAGAGAATACTTTAACAAAATCCGAAATACCGAATGCTCAAACAATATTATCTTTGCAGCTCAATTAGATAGAAATAAAATGTAAAAAAATACTCCAAATTCAGAACCAATAAGCATGAAAATAACTTTCAAATCGTGGATAGCCGCTTTTCGTTTAAAGACTTTGCCTTTGGCACTCTCAAACACCATTATGGGTTCAGCTTTGGCGGCTGGAGCCGATAAATTTCGGTGGTCGGTTTTTGGCTTAGCTGCTGCAACTACCATACTATTGCAAATAATGTCGAACCTGGCCAACGACTATGGCGATTTTGTAAATGGTAAGGACACCAAAGAGCGAATTGGCCCAAAACGCATGGTTCAATCGGGCAACATTTCAGCCAAAACCATGCTGCGTGGTATTATTATTATTGCAATTATCACAGCCATTACGGGTTTATCCCTTATTTTGGTTGGAACCGCCGGAATCGACATATCAAATATCCTTATTTTTGGCGTGTTGGGCATAGCCGCTATAGTGGCGGCTATAAAATATACGGTGGGCAAAAACCCTTATGGCTATCGTGGATTAGGCGACATATTCGTTTTCATTTTCTTTGGTTTGGTAGGCGTTATTGGCACTTATTTTCTACATACTCAGTCGTTCAGTTGGGCTCTACTCCTACCCGCTTCAGCCATGGGTTTACTTAGCACAGGCGTTCTCAACATGAACAATTTACGCGATTACGAAGCGGACAAAAATGCCGGCAAACGCACTATAGTTGTGGCTATGGGCACTAAAAATGCAAGCTTTTATCAGTTGTTTTTAGTAGGCGGCGCAGCACTATTGGCCGTTATTTATACCATTAGCAATTACACTTCGCCATGGCAGTTGTTGTTCTTAATTTCGTTCCCCGTTTTAGCTTTGAACTTAAAAACTGTATTTACCTATAAAAACGCCATTGAGTTGTACCCTGAATTAGGCAAATTGGCTATGGGTACGCTTTTGTTTGCACTCAGTTTTGGATTGGGCTTGATTTTATGAACCTCACTTAAAAAACCTTTATTCTGATTTATTATTTGTAAATTAGCATAGAATATACAAAACCTATATTATCTTTGCTTAATATATGAATTTCAGAACTTTCCTACTCATTTGTACCGTTTGTTTTACTTTGTTTGCATGCCAAAACAAAACAACGGAAACCGCTAGGCAGCAATTGCTTGAGGTGGAAGGTAAATTTTTGTATCTGGATCAAATTCAGGAAATTATTCCACCTAATGTAAATAAAAAAGACAGTGCCGAGATAGCCGAAAGTTATATCCGAAAATGGGTAACCGACGTGCTACTTTACGAAAATGCAAAACGAAATATAACAAACAAAGAAGAAATAGAATTACTGCTCGAAGATTACCGAAAATCGTTGATTATACATCAATATCAGCAAAAATTATTGCAAGAACGACTCCCCAAAGAGCCTAATGAGGAAGATGTAAAAGCGTTTTACGAAAAATACAAAAATCAATTGGTATTAAAAGAAAACGTGATTCAAGGAATTTTACTAATTACACCTGCTAATGCCCCACAACTGGCAAATGTGCGTAGCTGGGTACAATCGGGTAACACGAAAGCATTGGAAAATATTGATAAATTCAGTATGCAACATGCCATAAGCTACGACTATTTTGCTGATAAATGGGTTTCGTTTTCGACCATACAAAAAAAATTACCATTGCAACTCGAAGACCAAACTTCGTATTTGTCGGGACGCAGGTTTGTGGAATTGAGCGATAGTACGAAGCATTATTTTTTGAATATAAAAGCATCGCGATTGGTTGGACAAACTGAGCCTTACGACATGGCTAAACCAAAGATTATTGACTTAATAATGAATAAATTAAAAGCCGATTTCATAACTAATTTCGAAAGTGATATTTACAACGATGCAATAAAAAACGAATCGGTAACTTTTTTCAATAAAAAATAATAAATCGGCAATAAGCTGAATAAAAATAAATTATGAACAAGAAAATTTTATTATCTGCCATTACACTGCTGTTACTTACATCAAATTTATTTAGTCAATCCAATATTATCGACGAAGTAATCTGGATTGTTGGCGACGAATCGATACTCCGTTCGGAAGTGGAAGAGCAACGCTTGCGTGCTCAATACGAAGGCACACCGTTACAGGGCGATCCGTATTGCGTTATACCAGAGCAAATTGCCATCAACAAACTGTTTTTACACCAAGCAGCATTGGATAGTGTGGAAGTAAGCGAAAGCAGTGTGATGAATCAAGTGGAAAACAGATTGAGCTTTTTCATTTCGCAAATTGGCTCCAAAGAAAAGATGGAAGAGTATTTTAATAAAAAAACTACTGATTTGCGCGAAGATTTACGAAATAGCATACGCGAGCAAATGATAATTCAACAGATGCAGCAAAAATTGGTGGGCAATATTAAATCGACTCCAGCTGATGTTCGCCGCTATTTTAACAACTTAAATACAGATAGTATACCCAATGTACCCGCTCAAGTAGAATTACAAATTATTAGTTTTGAGCCTCCTGTGCCTATCGAAGAAACGAACCGTATTAAAGAACGCTTACGCGACTATACCGAACGTGCCAACAAAGGTACAACTGATTTTTCGGTTTTGGCGCGCTTGTATTCCGAAGATACCGAAAGTGCTAAGCGTGGTGGTGAACTGGGTTTTATGGGTCGCGGACAACTTGTACCTGAGTTTGCAACCGTAGCTTTTAACCTCACCGACCCTAAAAAAGTATCGCGAGTGGTGCAGAGTGAATTTGGTTATCACATCATTCAACTTATCGAAAAACGTGGCGACCGACTTAATTGCCGCCATATTTTATTAAAACCGCGCATTTCGCTTGCCGACAAAACAAAAGCAATTCAACGTTTAGATTCCATTGCCGATCAGGTTCGCAATTCAAAAACTACATTTGAACAAGCCGTAATTTATTATTCGCAAGATAAAAATACCGCTATGAATGCGGGATTAATGTTGAACGAAAAATCAGGTACATCAAAATTTGAGTACCAAGACCTACCTCAGGAAGTTGCAAAAGTGGTTTATGGCATGAATGTGGGTGAACTTTCGAAACCTTTTTCGATGATAAATCCAAAAACGAACAAAGAAGTAGTGGCCGTAGTAAAAGTGAAATCGAAAACGGCTAGTCATAAAGCCAACTTAATTGACGATTATCAAATGCTTAGAGGTTATTACGAAGGAAAGAAAAAAGAAGAATTTATTACCAACTGGATTGTAAAGAAGCAAAAAGAGACTTATATCAGCATTGACCCAGCATGGCAAAAATGCGATTTTCAATATTCGGGTTGGATAAAGAAGTAGTTAGGAGTTAGGAATTAGGAGTTAGGAATCAAAGCGAATTTATTTTTAAAATGGGAATCCATTTAAAAGCTATACCTCAACTAAAGTACATCGTTTTTGGCGGTGTGCTTTGTTTGTTTTTTGCTATTTTGACAGCCCAAGTGCGGCCAGGTCAACTTCGCAAAGAAATACTTAACAACCAACAACTTAAGCAAAACAAACCAAGCACGAAAAGCACTTCGAAGCAACGTAAAAAAACGCCTTTTGTGTTTTCGCAAAAGCCATTGGCGCCTATTGTAAATCCGCTTAATAATAAACAAGCAACGCTTGTTTACCTCGAAAATACCGAAACACTGGCTTATGATCAGTTTGTAAATCCGGATATGAAAATACTGAAAGGCAATGTGCGCTTTAAACACGATAAGGCTTTTCTTTATTGCGATAG
>JBMOHZ010000065.1:0-9655 GCA_049317585.1 Paludibacter sp. | reverse complement strand
AAACTTCTGAAGCCCTGAACAAATTCATTTTCTTCGATAGCATTCATCGGACTTCCATGTCCTAAAAAAAGCAGGGGCATTTTAGCAGAATTATCCATAGTGTCACGTAGTCTTTCCAGCGCATTTAGTTTCGAACCAAATATAATTCCTGAACCTGACAGTATAAGCGATTTTATAAATGTCTTTCTATTCACTCATCCCAATGCAATGGAGTTTATGTTATTGCCCGACAACTATTTATTTTCAATAATTGTCAGGCAATGTAGGGTGTGTTTTATAATGCAATTTGAATATCTAAAATAAATATATCGTCAATTGCTTTATCGCCAATATTATCGAAAAACGATTTTGAGCCATAACGCACATCGTATTTCGAACGGTCAACTTTAAGTTGAGTGGTATAAACTGCTCCTTTTTGAACAATATCAAATGTAATTGGTTCCGATTTTCCTTTTATAGTTAACAATCCGGTTACAGTTGCTTTGCCATTTTTCAATTTACTTGGTTTGCTTATTGTAAAATTGGCTGTTGGATATTTTTCGACACCAAAAAAATCGTCCGATTTCAAATGACCAATCAATTTTTGTTTGTAACCTTCATCTTTCAAGTCGGTGTCGGTCATGCTATTCATGTCAATTACAACTTTACCACCAGTAATTACTCCATTTTTCACTTCGAAATAACCTTCTTTAATTTTAATATCACCGGTGTGCGAACCACCAATTTTATTCCCAGTCCAAACTACCGTAGATTTTGCGGTGTTTATTTCACTTTTTTGAGCCGAAGCCGATACAATAGCTGCTAACAACAGCATTCCTACTAATTTCAATGTTTTCATATTGATTCTTTTTTTATTATTTTTGTTTATAAATACTTGTTCATTACAACGTCAAAACGCTTACTTTTGTTTTTAGTGAAATTTACATTCACAACTGAAATGAACAATTGTAGCATTATAGGAGTTAAATTAAACAGCTAATGTAAGTGGACTATTTTTTAAAAAAGTGCATTACAATCATTTATAAATCAAAGTTATAAAATTGGATAATGGAAAATTCAATTCCAATAGTTGATGGTGATTTTCTACTTCAGAAAATGCCCGGAAAGGGTGGATGGACTTTTGTGCTTTTACCCGATTTACAACAAAACAAACGCTCTTGGTTTGGAATGTCAAAAGTGTGTGGAAATATCGACACATTCGAAATATCCAACTATAACTTAATGCCTTTTGGCAATGGAAACTTGTTTTTGCCTGTAAAATCGGAAATTCGTAAAAAAATAACTAAAAACGAAGGCGATTGGGTACACATTATACTTTATTCGCAAGATTTACCACCCGTTGAAACAGAAGATTTCTTTACGTGTCTGGCCGAAGAACCGCTGGCTCACGACCGATTCAATAAATTATCAAAACCAGAGCAAAAAAAGCTTATTGATTGGATTTATTCAGTCCGAAACGATGGCCTGCGCGTAGAGCGTATAGCACAAACTATTGATAAATTGCTTTTGTAAAGATGTTTTTGCCTAGTTTGTTCAGTAACAAACGGAAACGTAATAAAAGTTCCGAATAATTTAAAGAGCAAAAGCAACTCTAAACCCTATATTGTCAGAGTAACTACCAGGCCCGCCACTGCTACGCCTTGATGAACGACAACTGCGTGCATCATCACGCCAACCGCCACCTCGTATTACGCGGTTCGAGCCAGTAGTAGCACCAGTAGGATTAGTTTGTGCTGTCGTAGCATAGGTGCCATACCAATCAGAACACCATTCCCATACATTGCCATGCATGTCGTACAAACCATAAGCATTTGCCGGATAAGTTCCTACCTGCTGAGTTCTGGACAACCCGTTCGATCCTGTATTAATACAAGTACTATATGGATATAACCACCAATAGTTTGCTTGCAAGTTTGTTAAACAACCGCCTGTATTAAAGGGGGTATTTGCAGCCGCTCTACAAGCATATTCCCATTGCGCTTCGGTAGGCAACAAGCCGCCAACATAAGCTGCATACTCTGCTGCTCCAAACCAGGTAACATAAACAATTGGGGCATTTTCGTATCCTGAAACCGGAATCCATTGTGTTCCGTTGTAGTGTAATCCATAATCCCAACCTGGAGCACCCACATAAACTAATGCTTGCGAAGGATAATTTCCAGCAGAATATTTACCATCACTTCCTATATTTTTGGCATTAAGAAAAGTAGCAAACTGTGCATTTGTAATTTCGTATTTACTCATTCGAAAAGAGCTTAATGTTACTGTAAATTGAGTTTCATCATCTAATCTGAATAATTCAGTATTAGGGCTACCCATCGTAAATGTGCCTGAAGGAATTAGCACGGTTTGTATCGTCGCAACAGTAGGTTTATAAAAAATTATGCTATCAACATCTGCTAATTTAATGGACTGCTTGTTAATAACCACACCCGATTTCATAATATACATGGTGTCGTTTTGAGCAGAAACTAAAGAATATGAAATGTTAAAGGCTATAAGTAACACAAAAATAATCTTGCTTGCTGTAGTTGATTTCATTTTTACTCCTCCTAATTTATAGTTTAATGAACTTTATAATGATATTTTCTTTTGAACTTTTATAACAGCACAAATAAATTCCTTGACTTAACATGCTTAAATTAATCTCCATATTGGTATTCGCTTTTGTTTCATGGCTTTGAATCAATTTACCATCGAGCGATAAAATATTTATTCTACCATCATTTATCTTACTAGTTAAATCAATATTCAAAACATTTATTACAGGATTGGGGTATATAGGAAGAGTAGAGGCATCCGAATAAGGCTTTTCATTTTGTGAACTCAATAAATTTTTAAAATTAAAATACCTCAATTTACTAATTTCATGTGCAATTGGGTTCGTGGTTGAATTGTAAAAAATTGCATTTCCTGCTGAAAATGTAATCTTTTGTAAACTACTCAAAACATAAGACTTTTGCATGCCATTGTTTTCCATAACATACATATTTTGTGCAATAACACCAACGTACACAAATACAAGTATGATTACAAAACATAATTTCAATTGTTTTCGTTTCATTTTAAATGTTTTTTGATTGTTAATTGGCAATTCGACAATAATTTATTTTTTGTAGAAGTATTTACAGCGGCGAAAATTACAATTAATTAGAAGAAGATTGAAGTTTGAAAAGAAATTGCATGGGAACAAAAATTGTTCAAAAATAATATTTTTCTTTTAAAAAAACAGTGTTTCCGAAATTTTTATGGAATTTTTTGCTACGCACCCTGTAGCTTGTAACCTCGCTCCGGATGCTTCTGTGCTGCGTCGCAGATCCCGATTACTTATCGCAACGTCAGTTTCCGTTTAATATTTAGTTGAATTGGAATATCTAAATAGTTCGAAATAAGACTATATTGTTTGTAAGCCGGACAGGTATAAAACTTTAATCCCGTACTTAAACCTACACTTAATTTATCATTCAGTTGGTATTCTATTCCAGCAATTGCTGACAAACCCGTTACATACAACGCTTTTGGTCGAAACAAAGCAAGTCCTTGATGCGTAATAGCTTGTATTGACCACATCCATTTTGGACTGAAAGCTTTTGAATAGCCTAGTCCAAGGTTAGCATGCACATCAGTTCCCCATGGTGCTAAGCTAAACTCTGTACCCAGTAAATAACTGAAATCTTTATAAAAAACCTTTGAATAGTTTAGGCCTATTGAGCCGCCTCTATTTCCACTCATTAATTTACTTTCTGCTAAAACACCTCTATTTGAATTTATATAAAACGAGATATCTTGCGCTTTTAATTGGGTAAAAGCAAGTAGAAAAAGCAGTGTAACCCGAAATTTGAATCGTATCATAAGTTTGCAACAAAATTAGAAAGTGCTAGTATGAGTTGACTTTGTTGATCTCGCGTGGAAATGATGGCTACAGAGTCTTTAGTCTGCAAACCATAATTGCCAAATTGAGCATGATTACCACCATTTATTTTAAAATAATGTGTTTTGTTTTGTATGGGCAAACTGAAATCGTACAGTGATATTAGGTCAAAGGCTTTTGATAAATCCTGCTTGTGTAACTCTATATCGGCCACAGTAGAAAGTCCATCTTTGCTTGCATATACGCTTAATACAGCGCCATCCCAAGTTTTAAGAGCATTATTTGCAGGATAGGAGGCAATGAAGATTAAGCCTTTAAAATCGTTGGTGTGTTTACTGATTAGTTGCGCCGCCATGGTACCACCCAATGAATGACCAGCTGCTAACCACACTTTTATGTCAGGATTAGCGCGTAATAAATCATAACCTTTTTCGGCATCCAAAACAGCTAAATTAGCAGGCATTTTTACCGTAAAAACTTTAAATTGTGATTCAAGACTAACTAATTTGTCCTGCCATTGTAAATAGGCATGTGGGTCGACAAAAGCTCCAGGATAAAAAATTATGCCTAAACTTGCTTTTGAATTTCTTGATTCTAAACACAACAAATCGGGTGTTTCGGAAAATTTGTTCACTAAGTATTGAGTTTCGAGCGTCTCGGGAAGCGATGTACACGATACGGTTAAAAACAAAGTAAGAAATGGAATTAAAAATTTCATCTGATTATAATTAATTTTTTAAAAGGTCAGATGGAACTCGCACATAAACATGCCCGTGTGAGTCATAGTTTATTTGTCGTGCTTGTTTCATATATTTATACAATTACAGTTTTATTATTACCATAATCAGCTAAGCTTTGACTTTGCCCAGCCCAAAGCGAGATTATAAGCTACTTAGTGCTGGGCACAAAACTATAGTTTAGCAATTATAGCTACAACACTATCAATTTGACTATTATAAACTTCAATTTGATCATCAAACATATTGGTTTCAATTTCAACCTTTTTATACATAAGCGCAAAAGATTTTATTCTCAATTTGCAATAATCCATTAGTAGTCTATTACGTTTGTGCAAAATAGGAGGTAAATTCAATTTCTCTACTTCATAAATGACATCCATATTTTCGTTCCAGTAATAGATACCACGTGATTTAATCTCATACAAGCGTTTGGTTTTGGATAACGAATCAGGCAAATAAAAAACCTCCATAGCCATTGATTCACCTGCAGCGAACTCTTTCATCTTCGAATCGTACTTTTCTAAATCGAATTTTGCAATCTCTTTTTGAGTAAAGAAATTTGTATTTGTATTAGCTGGAACATTGATATAAATTAAATAACAACTAAATAATACTATTGCAGAAATGACCCCAATACTAATCTTTTCAATATCATTTTCCTGGTATTCATCATTTCGAGTCCTTAAACTTGGATAGAAACCATATCCTATAATCAATCCACTAATTAGCCCACCAATATGTGCAGCATTATCTATCCCGTCTTTCATGCCATTTGCGAGATTATAAAACACAAAAACACCAATACTTATCAGTAAAGTTTTACGAGCCGCTTTTTCAATCAGATTTGTAGTGAGCATTGCCAAAAACACACCATACATGCCAAAAATTGCACCCGAAGCACCCGCACTTATTGTTAAATCGTGTACCCTCAAACTACATACACTTGCAGCAATACCAGTCAGGAAATACGCTGTAACAAATCGGGCTTTTCCTAAATATGGTTCTAAAATGAGTCCAATATACACCAAAGCATACATATTCATTAATAGATGTAATATGCCTATATGTAAAAAGAAATTTGTAATTAATCGCCACCAATCGCCCTGTATAGTATACGGACGTATATTCGCTCCCCAATTTATTAAACTGTCAGCATCGGGCAATAAGATATTTACACCGCCGACAATTACCATTAGTATAAAAAGCAAGATATTTAAATCGATTAGCAAAGGAGTTATGAAATAATTATCAGTAGGTTTAAATATTGACAGTGAGTTGGTTATTTTCTCTTGCGTTGACAATGGCGATTTATTTAATTCACTATCTTCTTTTGAAACCATGGATAATTTTAATGCTTCAAAGCGTTCCATAATTTCCGCTTCCGGAATTTCTCTTTTTTGCTCATAAAACGTACGGGCAAACAAATCTGTATTTGCTTTATTTTTACCCCAGTCGACCAATTGACTACCTACACATTTACTTTCTAAAACTGCCACTTCGCCATCAATAGTTATTCTGAATTCTTCACCAAATGAGCTAAAAGATGTTTTAGTATAGGCTATGAATCCATTTTCGGATAGTTGACTAATAGACCAATCCAATTTCTTTGCAGTTTCAAAGGCTACTACCAAAAATTGCTCTGTTGTAATATCATCAGGTTTTAACTCCCTTTTAAATTTTGGTGTTATTCCAAATGCCATAGATTATTCGTTTAATAAATTAAATACCTTATTATTTGATATTTCTTTGTCTCATTGTAAATAGGCGGAGCCGACACCCAGCCCAATAAGCAATTAGTTATCAATTTAATACTATCTTTTCTATTTTAGATTCAACTCTCCAAATGTAATTGTATGATTTGAAGAGCCTGTTCCTTGAAATAAAAAATTGGTAATACTCTTAACTATCAATATAGATTTATTCCCATTTTCGTATGAAAAGTAAGGATAAATATATTTTGATTTATCCGTTTCTGACTCAAGTACAGAGCATTTTTCATTACCTTCATTGTCAAGTTTTACACAAACGGTTTTTGAATTAGCCACCGTAACTAATGTAAGTTTGGTGTCCATTAAATTAAATATGAAAAACATATTATCATTATCGTCATATTTTACGAAATATTTACCAACATATTAGTTATCAATAACATATGCAAATCTTGGTATTTTTTGAGTCCATCTGATACTACCGTCATCATTGCATTTCAATACAAATATATCGCCATAAGTATAACCATTTCTAGTTTGAACCTGTCCATTTAATACACCAGAAGAAACAAATTCAGACCTGAACCTTTCAAAAACAATATTATAACTACCATCTTTGTTGAAGTGAATGTTCGGTGATTTGTACATTGTGTTGTTCTCAAACTCTTTGAGTGCATCAGTTTTATCATAGTTGTATTTGAAATCAATTGCCTCAAGTCCTTTGACAGAAAAATCTTGTGTGAATTCTTTGAAATACACTGATTTTATTTCTGACAATAAAGGCGAAATTACAAAACTAAAACAACCTGCCGCTGTTCCAATACCCTGTTTGGAATATAAACCTGCACAAATAATTTCTTTTTTATCATTTACTGCTAATTGACATGAAGTAACAAAACAGTTTTCTTGTAATTTTAATGGAAGATAAATTGGCTTTTCTTTGCTTTTTGGATAACAAACTATAGAGAATTCACTGTCAAGATATCTCTTTTTTGGATTTAAATCATTTGGTGTTCTTATCGTTGAGTAAGTGTTATCGTTTTTGTCATATGTTACAATGTAATTAAATTCAGTTCCAATTACTTCAAAATTCATGTTAGTTAATACGCTCAAATCTGGTATTCCAGGTGATTTTTCATCAGTTGCAAATTTAACCCGTTCAGTTTTTAATTGCATTGAAGTTGTATCTATCACTTCTAGGAAATTTTCAGATTTTTTGCTTTTTTTGTTTCGAAATCCTAAAGATAAATGAATATCAGGGTCTTTAAAATATGCCAAATGTAAAGTTGGTTCATACCCTTTCATTGAGTTTTGTATGTCGTAATAAATATTTTCACCTGATAGCCTATTATGCTTCACTATAAAATCATATTCTTTAATCAACAAGGCTGAACGTATCCTATAGTAAATATATTGGTTATTAGCATGAATTATATCTATTTCTTGAGTTTGACCTCTCTTATGATACGGTTGTTCTAAACCCCAAGTAACATTTAAAGATTGTGCTGATAATGATTGCGAAATAAATAAGAATGCTAAAAATACTGCTGAAAAAAGTTTAATTAATTTGATATTTTTCATTTGACCGAGAAAATTTAAATTGAGTTGATAATTTTATTTCTTAATATAAAGATTCAGATAGTTCGTCTTTTTTCTACACGTTCGTTAAATCACCCACCTTGCTACTAACAGCGAAGTGAGTATTTTTAAATGTTCTGTATTAAATAGTCAGTTGTTACAATAGTCGCAAACTCACCGTTTAAACTTGCTAAAGCCGTTTCGTGGATTAATTCTGCTGAAAAAAGTTGACCGTCAAGTCCTATTTTGTTAAATGTTGCAGTTGCATCCGAAACTAAAAAAGTGTCAAAACCGAAATTTCCTGCCATTCTGGTTGTTGTTGAAACACAATGATCAGTTGTCAAGCCAACAATCACAAGTTTTGATATTTTCTCCTTGTCAAGTCGTTCTTTTAAGTCTGTACCAATAAATGCACTATTTACATTCTTCTTGATAACAGGTTCTCCACCGGCTGGTTTTACAATGTCTTTAAATTCATTCCCTTCATTTGTCTCGTTTAACAAAGAAGTAGGTGTTGAAGAACAGTGTTTTATATGAAAAATTGGGAGTTCATTCTTTCTCCAAAGTTCCAAAAGTTTTCCTGCGTTATTTTCTGCATTAGGATTGTTTCTTTGTCCGCCCCAGTATTCTACATTATCAAACCCCTTTTGTATGTCAATTAAAATTAGTGCTGGTCTGTCTGATTTTGATATGCTCATATTCTGTTTTATTTTATATTATTGCTGTCTAAAGCGCCCACTACAAGCGTGATTTTACGCTGCTTGGAGCGAGGGTCAATATTACTTTTATATTCTGTCTTTTTTGATTAAATACTTATTTAATACAAATACCAAACGCATTTGCATCAGTTATTCCATCTGACAATGATACTGCTAAACCGTTTTTCCAGTATTTTGCGACAGATCTATAGTTTGAGTTAGTATCATATCCTACAATATAAAAATCACTTCCTGAAGATGTTATAGAGTAACAGCCAGAATCATAATCTCCATTGTTTAAATAAATTGAAGTGCCGTTTTTCCAATACTTTGCACTTCTTAATGATGCTCCGTCAACATATCCTGATATATAAACATCGTCATTTACAACAACAACACCTGTTGGATATTCACCTTTCGTTCCATCGGACAATGTGGAAGAAACTCCATTCTTCCAAACTTTCGCAACTGCATATTTATTATTATTATAATCTTCAATACCTACTGCATAAATATCAGATCCAGCACCTGTAATACCATAAAGAAAAACTTGATTTGAATTAGTTGTTAGATAGTTGCTTACTCCGTTTTTCCAAATTGTTGCATTGTAATTTGAATTATTAAATACACTTCCAGCAATATAAATATCATTTCCCTTAATATGAATTGCACTTGCAGTAGCACGAATACAATTTTTGGATATAATAGTAGAAATTCCATTTTTCCATAACTTAACAAATTCCCCATCGGTTCCAACTAAATAAACGTCTTTTCCAACAATTGAAATTCCTGTAACTTTAGCTTGATGAGTTCCATCTGATAATGAAGTTGATATTCCATTTTTCCACAATGTTGCAACATTACCAATATAGCCAGCAACATAAACATCATCTCCATCAGCAGTTATTACATTTGCTCTTGCATACTTTGAACCATCAGTTAATGTTGTTGCAACACCATTTTTCCAGTATATTGCAATACTACTATTGGGAATATAAATTTCACCGCAAGCATAAATAGTAACTTTGTATTCAAAAGGAAGTTCTAATGTTGATCCTT
>JBMOHZ010000064.1:0-9780 GCA_049317585.1 Paludibacter sp. | reverse complement strand
ATGTTTTCAGGAATAATAGAAGAAGCAGCATTGGTAGTTGCATTGCGCAAAGAGCAGGAAAATTTGCATTTAACAATGGAATGTTCGTTTGTGGACGAATTGAAGATTGATCAAAGTGTGGCACACAATGGCGTTTGTTTAACTGTGGTTGAACTAACAGATAAAACATACACCGTTACGGCTATAAAAGAAACGCTTGACCGTACAAACTTAGGAAAGTTGATAGTTGGTAGCAAAGTAAACTTAGAGCGAAGCATGTTGATGAATGGTCGATTGGATGGTCATATTGTACAAGGACATGTGGATCAAACTGCTGTTTGTACTGAGGTAAAAGAAGCAGATGGCAGCTGGTACTTTACATTTGAATATGCTTTTGACAAAGAAATGGCCAAGCGAGGATATATTACTGTAGATAAAGGTTCGGTTACGGTAAATGGTGTGAGTTTAACCGTTTGCAACCCTACCGACAATAGTTTTCAGGTAGCTATTATACCTTATACATACCAATTCACAAATTTTCATCAAATTCAGAAGGGCACTACTGTAAATCTCGAATTCGACATTATTGGCAAGTATGTTAGTCGAATGCTGTCGTTTTAAATGGTTTTATCGTTTTTTCGGTATTTGAATCAAACATATTGCCTAGTAAGTTGTTTATACTTCGAATGATACTGAACAACTGACTACATGCAACAATATAGAAAACAAATAAACGAATCTTTTTTCAATCCCCTTTTTCATTTCATTCCATTAATGTTGTTTTTAATAATCAACGATTTTTGGGGGACTCGCATTGCTTTGTCAATTGTATATGCATTAGTGGTTAGCATTTTATTATACGGTTATTTTTTATATACCAATATTTACAAATACCTTGGCGTATCGTATCTTGTAAGTACACTGATTATTACGTTAATAATTTTTATTCCTCACAATTTCTTCCCCCAAAGCATACATAATGTCATAAGCGAATACATTCTGCTTTTTTCATTTATTCTTATTTTACTTTTACGTAAACAAATCACTTTATTTGTATCCGAAAGAACTCCAAAGCATTTAGCCATGACAAATAATCTGGCTGAACATTTTAAGATTGTATGGGCAATAACCATACTTTTGTTTGTTTATACATCAACTTATACCTTTGCTTTTGTTTATTTGCAACCTTCTGCAAACTTTCTAAAATTTTTACGAGAAGTATATTATGGAGTATTGCTCTTTTTAATTTGCTTTGAATTTATACGCGTAACGCTTATTCGAGTTCGACTATTTAAAGAAGAATGGTGGCCTATCGTCACTAAAACGGGTAAAGTTATAGGGTCAATACAAAGCAATGAAAGCAGAAATAATCCAACTGAATTTATGCACCCTATAATAAGAGTTATACTTATTAAAGATTCAAAGATTTTTCTTCAGAAGCATAGCAACAATGACATTCTTTATCCAAATTTATGGGATGTAGCACTCTCCAATCATGTAAAAATGAGTGAAACTGTTGAACAATGCATTGACAGAACATCCTACGAGAATTACAGAGTTAAAGATTTGAAGCCATTATTGTTGTCAAAATACGCCCATAAAAACGAGTTTGAATCTAACTTTATATATTTATTTCTTGTATGTAAGTTGGACATTATTGAGATAAATGATACACTTATCGACTCCGTAAAATGGTGGACTATTCAACAGATTGAAGATAATTTGAAGAGTGGTATTTTTACCGAAAACTTTGTAACTGAGTTTGAAACTCTTAAACGCAGTGGATTTTTAGAAAACGGCAAATACCAATGTAATTGCCGTTTAAAAGAAGTTGTTTACGAAGGATTGAACAAAAGTTTTAACGCTTAGTTTTATATCTCAAAATATGAATTGTGACGCCAGTTGCAATTATTAATAACATTAGCTGTAGCCAAATTCGACCCTCAAGCACAAAAATCACCGAAATTAACATCGACATCCACAACATGCTTATTGAAATAATTTTAGCATGTAGCGTTATTGATTTCTCGACTTGAAAATCGTATATTATTTTACCAAAAATCTTATGATTTAACAACCACGCATTTAACTTAGGTGAACTTCGACCAAACAAGTATGCAGCCAATAACACAAATGGAGTGGTAGGTAATATGGGCAAAAACGCACCAATTATTCCTAAAACCAGACTTAAAACACCTAAGCTAGCCAAAAATATCCTCATCCAGAATTTACAATTAGAATTTATTCAAAACTAACAACAAACTCTACCCTTCTGTTCTTGGCCTTGCCTTCAATTGTTGTATTTGGTGCCACAGGTCGGTTCTGACCGTAACCATTGGCGGTTAATCGTTTTGCATCAATTCCCTTGGTAATCAAATAATCACGTACTGCATTGGCTCTATTCTTCGACAATATTAGATTCGTCTCAGGTTTACCTTCAATATCAGTATGCCCTTGCACTTCAACCATATAATTTGGATTCTCGGCCAATACTTTTGCAACATGATCTAAAATTACAAACGACAAAGGTTTGATAATATATTTAGCCGTTTCAAATTGAATTCCTTGAATTGCTTTTTGGAAAACAACACGTACTTCTTTTTTAATTTCCGGACAACCATCATTCGAAGCTACACCAGCCAATTGAGGACATCTATCCAAACGATCTACTATTCCATCGCCATCTGTATCTTTATCTACAACAGGTGCTGGAGTAGTTAAAACTACAGGTTCAACAGCGGGCGCTTCTACCACCTTAGGTTGCTCAACAACTGGCACTATTACTTTAATAGTACATCCCGTTGAATCGACCATACTACGTTCATCGGCAGGTGTTTTAGGGCATTTATCTAAATAGTCAGGCACACCATCCATATCCGTATCTTTCGGACATCCATTTTTATCTACTGTTTTATAAGCCTGATATGGTGTATCTGGACATTTATCTAAATAATCGAACACACCATCGCCATCGGTATCGAGCGGACAACCATCAGCATCAATCGTACTGTAAGCTTCTTTAGGTGTATCAGGGCATTTATCGTAATAATCAGGCACTTTGTCGCCATCGGTATCGAGCGGACAACCTTTTTTATCCACAATTACACCATGAGGCGTATCCGGACATTTATCTCTACGATTGCTAATTCCATCATTATCAGCATCAATTTTATTGCCAAATACAATATTAAAACCAATTGCTACATTTAAACGATCGGTTTTATAAGGCACTTTGCTTATTGTTTTTGTTCCTAGTACTGTACCAAGAACAGGGATACTTGTAAAATCTACTGTATATGGCGTTTTGAGTGGCGCATAGTTTAATGGTAAATAATCAGCTGTGGCAAACAAATTAAACATACCCAACCTAAATCCTAAGCCAGCACCTAAATTACTAGCACGTCCGTTAAACATGGAATAGGATAGTGATAAATTGAACCAATCTACTGGTTTTACATTGAGCGAAGCAGTAATATCCTGGTAAAGCTCCTTGTTGTAAAACTGAGTTGTAGATAATACGCCAACAGTAAAAAGATTTTTCACAAACCCAAGTTCGGCACTTGCATTAATTTTAGGACTTAAATTGGTTGAAAATGCCAATGAAGTAGTATCAAGATCAAGCGTTGGCAATATGTCTTTAGCTAAATTTATTGCAAAATCAGTTGTATTTGAACCATTTAACAAATCAGTAAACGAATAACCCGAAATCTGAGTAGATTCATAATCCGATGTAAGTTTTACATTTTTAGGTGAATTATTCCATTTTATCATACCCAAATCGGTAACCGAAGCTCCAAAAGTCAAATTGCTTGTTGGTCTGAAAGTAACACCTGCATCAAAAGCTCCTCCTCTACCACTTGGTTTTAAGTAATCGGTAATACTTGATGAACCCAAAGTTGGTAAAGAATACTGAGTCACACTTTCAAAATTCATTTTCCATTCGTCGATACCAGTTGTAATCTGAAAATTATTGAATTTTGACTCAACTACTCCAATTCCATGTAAGTATTTTAGCTTTAGTCCAAAAGCCCATTTTTCGTTCAATTGTAGCGAATAACCCAAAGCTGCTTCGATATACGAGTTAGCATTTAAACTAAAAGATTTAAAATCATACTGATTATTATAAAATTGTGGATTTCCATCGGCGTCGTTTAATACATTTCCGAGCAATCCAAGTTTGAACATGTCCCTAGGCAAACCTAAACGAAGTGTAGTTTTCGAAGTGGCACCAAATGTCCAATAAGAGTTTTTGGTTCTAAAACCAAATCCAAGTAAATTAATCTGCGCATCGGTATGTATTAATGTTGTTGGTTTTAATGAATTTACCATATCAAGCTTTGGAAGTGCCAACGAACTCACTGTAAATGAATTATTGCCGAAACCAAGTTGTGTATTACCAATAATAGGCAAACTAAAATAAAAACCACTCATTGGTTGAAATGAAGGATTCAAATTATGGCGAATAGGTGCGTTATCAATAAAATACAATGTATTTACTTGTTGTCCTTTTGCAGTAAATACAAAATAGAAAACTAGCATTATTAACAGTAAAACTCGCTTAAATATCTTCACAATACACTATTTATTAATATGTTAATGTAATAAATTCATTTTTATTTAAAAATTCACAATATTATCACCTTTCAAATAAACGCCTAATTTAAGTTTAAGGCTATCAGTTTTTTGTAATGTGATTTTTTGATTTTCTTCACTTTCCACTTTAAACGAATAAGCAATATTTTTTGCCAGTTTAAGTCTAGGAATTTGTGATTTTTGAATTACAAAATTGATGTACGAAACCGCTTTCGAACCAGCTTTTGTAGTACCATCAGCATTAATTTCGGGTGCTTTTACTGTTGAATCGGATAATAATTGCAAATCAGGAATAATTTGTTTGGTTGCCGATAAAAAATTCAACGACATAACGCCTCTCAGTGGCAATCCATTAGTCACTTTGAGTACCAATTGTGCTTTATCAACCTGATCATCCTTTAACGCCTCTTCGAGATTTACATTTTTAAGTGTATCGTGTAAAATAAACTGACTGCCTGCATTCATCTTTAATGGTACTTTTACGGAGAAAATAGCTTTTATCTCACCATTAGGAATCATAAAATCTAATGGGTCACTTACTGTTCGTGCGTTATTAATTTTAAATTTATACAATAACTTGTTAGGCAACGGGAATTTATCGAAGAAATGCGATATATCACCATTCTCAAGCGTATAATCGAGTATAAAGCTCGATTTAATAGCAGTTCCGCCATAAGTTTGCACTCTATCAACTACATGTTGGGTTGATTTTGAGTTATTAAACTTGGCATACACGGGAACAAAACTTGGGTTGGTTGAACTAAATGCTTTTATTGAATCGATATTAAATCCAATTTTTAAACCTGTATTATTGTATACATCCATAGTTATACTTGGCTCAGCCAATTTAAAAATACCACCATGTGGCAGTTCGGATATAAACTCCGACATATCAACTATTTTTTCCTGACTTTCGATGGCTATTGTTGGCGAGAAAAAGCCATAATAAACCTTTGAATTTACATCATACAATTTGTAGTTTATTCCAATTTTAGAAAGTGGCGAGGCTAAAATAGGTGTATTTCCGGCTATAACATCAACCTGCACTTTGATTTTTATTTTATTCAAACTTCCAGGTGTATTCATTTTAAAAGGATGAAGTGTTATAATCTCTGGTGCATTTAATACTGTAGGATTATGTATAAACTTTGTATCACCATTTTCAAATACAATTGTATTATCCAAAAAAAAGGTAGTTACACGTATATTCGAAGGTTGTATAGTTATATTTTCAACATTTAACTGAATTTGTAGCTTAGCCGAATTCATTTCAGCTCTATCAATGCGTTGATTTGTTGGATTTTCATTGAAGCCCAATGTCAGCGTGTGATCAATATCTTTGGTTACCGTTTGATTTTGCAACGAAGCTGTGATAGGTGAAGGAAAAAACTCATCAATCAATACTTCCAAGTTGGACAAATCGGCCATTTCTCTAAATTTCCAATCGTTGGTATCTTTATACAGCACATATACATTGTTTTCCGTACGGTTTATAAATTCCAGCGAATCGTACTGATCCAATATGTTTTCGAGCGACATAGTGGTTTCGCCCAATGGTATAATATAGGATTGATCAAGCGAGAGATTATTAAACTGATTATCCCAATCAATTTGTGTAGTACATGCTGCTAGTACCGCCGTAAAAATGATTGAAACAATAACTTTATAATGTAGTTTTAAACGTGCCATTTTGCTCTAAAATTTAGATTGTTGAAATAAAAAGCAAATATATAGAAAATTTGTGAAACGCCAATAAAAAAGGGGCTATCTTTGCAGATAACCCCTTCTTTTGGTAAGAATGTAGTAGATATTAAATTTTAATATAAAATTTTGCTAGATACTAAATCAGACCAACTTTACCTAAATATGTATTTATTAAAGCCATGTTTAATATAATAGCAGGAGACATTTTGTCACTAGTTACTTTAATCATTACACTACCAGCTCCTAACTTTGCAAAAATATCATAAGGTGCAGTATATGTAAAATTAATAACTGCATTAGTTGCACTAACGTTACCTGTTCCTGTAGCAACTAATGTTTCATCAATGTAAATTTTAATATTTCCAAGATCATACGAAGTTGAAAGAAGAGATAAAACTGTAATCTTTGATGCAGTTACTTTTAATCCTTTTACTTTATCAATGGTTAAATTATTTTTAGCAAGTTCAGCTTCAAGTTTAGTTTTAATATCAACCGATTTATTTAACCATACATATTCAGCAGCGGCATTTGCACCAACTTTTTGCATTGGAGCTGTAGCAGCACCACCTATTGAGAAGTCAATTGCAGGAGCTTCAACTTCAACTTCTTTTGATAATGCGTCTGTTATAGCATCGCACGAACTTAAACTAAATGATAATGCTACAAATGTAACAACAGCGAAAGAGAGTTTTTTAATTGTTTTCATAAGACTTTGTTTTTTTATTTTTGTTATTAATTCATTTCTATTTATGTAAAGCTGCCAATGTGCAGAGGGTCAATCATATTTTAATTTAACTAGTCGATTTACAATTTACATATAATAACACTGCAAATGTAACGATTTTAAAATTTTAAACAATTCAATATTTCATTTTGTTTGTTGAAAACGTATGAGAATCATTATTTTAAGTTTATTTAACATTGCAGAATGACTTATTATTACAAGTCATTCTGCAATATATGATTAAACTATTCTTCCGTTACAATTTTCACCTCTTCGAAACTTACCACAAACTCTACCCTACGGTTTTTAGCTTTGTTGGCAGCTGTAGTGTTTGGAAGTACCGGTTTAGTATCTCCATAACCATTCGAAGTCATTCTTGTTTCGGCTATACCTTTTTTAATCAGGTATTCGCGAACAGCTTTTGCTCTGTTTTCGGACAATAACTGGTTAGCGGCTTTTTTACCCACATTATCGGTATGACCTTGAATTTCGACTAAATAACTTGTGTTTTCGCTCAATACTTTGGCTACATCATCCAAAATTTTGAACGACACAGGTTTAATAATCCATTTGGCAGTTTCAAATTGGATGCCTTGCAATGCTTTTTGGAAGAGTTGACGCACTTCCTTCTTAATTTCGGGGCAACCTTTGTTCGATACTACACCTGCCAATCGTGGACAATTATCCAAATAATCGAGTACACCATCGCCATCTGTATCGCGAGGGCAACCGTTTGCATCAACTGTGCCTTTGGCTTCGAGTGGGGTATCAGGGCATTTATCCAAGTAATCGGCCACACCATCCTGGTCTGAATCCAATGGACAACCATTTTTATCAACCTTAGCGCGCGCTTCTACAATTGTGTTTGGACAAAGATCTAAGTAATCGTACACGCCATCCAAGTCAGTATCAATTGGGCAACCAACCGAATCGACCAAACCGCGAGCAGCTATTGGTGTTTCAGGACATTTATCCAAATAATCAGGCACATTATCGCCATCGGTATCGAGCGGACAACCTAACGAATCGACAGTTACGCCTGCTGGAGTATCAGCACATTTATCCAGATAATCAGCAATTCCATCTTTATCAGTATCTTTCGGACAACCATTTTCGTCCACTTTACCATAAGCAGCAGCAACTGTTCCCGGACATTTATCCAAATAATCGTACACACCATCACCATCGGTATCAATTGGGCAACCGTCTGCATCAATCGTGCTATATGCTTCTTTTGGAGTATCAGGGCATTTATCTAAGTAATCAGGCACTTTGTCGCCATCGGTATCGAGCGGACAACCTTTTTTATCCACAATTACACCATGAGGTGTATCAGGGCATTTATCACGGCTATTGCTTACGTGATCTTTATCATTATCTTGCTTGCTGCCAAATACAATATTAAATCCAACTGCTACATTAACTCTGTCGGTTTTGTATGGCAATGATTTTACTTGCATTACACCAAGTGAACTCGATAATTGTGTTAAATCAATTGATAATGCTGGATCATAGGTTTTCCAATTAATAGGCACATAATCGGCCGATACAAATGCATTTAAAGGGCCAAGGCGGAAACCTAAACCAGCACCAATATTACTGCCTCTTCCGTTAAGCAATGAATAGGATAAGGCTAAATTGAACCAATTCAATGGACGTAAGTTTAGCGAAGTAGTAATATCCTGATAAATTGATTTGTTATCATGAAATAGTGTGGTCGATAAAAGTCCTAAACTAATGTATTTTTTTAAAACATCTACTTCGGCACTTACATTTAATTTAGCATTGGTATTGGTCGAAAATGCATTTGCTGTTCCGGCCGGAAGCGAATATATATCCGATATGTTACTTAAGGCAGAATCCAGTAACACAGTTGTATTAATACCTTTAATTACGTCGGTTGTTCCAGTTGAGCCAATATTGGTAAAAGTATAATTTGATGAAAATGTTCTGTTAGACACATTTGATTTCCATGTAATTTTACCTAAGTCGGTAACAGCAGCACCCAAAGTTAAAAACTCAAAGGGTTTATAAGTAAGACCTAAATCAACTGCAACACCTGTGCCCGAAGGCTTAATATAAGAGGAAACACTACCTGACGTAATATCAGGATAAGCATAATCTATTGCAGCATTAATTTTAGTTTTCAATGTTCCAGGCGAAGTTATTAACGAAAAATCGGTAAAACCAGCTTTAGCGGCACCTAAACCATGTAGGTATTTTAATTTAAAACCATACGACCATTTTTCATCAATATTTTTGGCATAACCAAATGCTAATTCAGCATACGAAGTTGCACCCAAGCTTAAATCTTTAAAATCGTAGGTTTTGCTTTTCAATACCGACACACCTCCAATATCGTCCGAAAGTGGATTTACTGCCACGTTAAACATTTCTTTGGGTAAACCAAAATACGTATTGGCTTTTACTGATAACCCAAAAGTAATATACGATTTTTTAGCTCTAAATCCAAAATTAAGGATATTAGTTTGAGCTTCAAAATTTAATAATGTGGTAGGCTTGATAGCATCAAGGCGTGTGCTCAATGGTATGGAACTATCAAACGAACTAGCTGTGAGTGAATTATTTCCTAAACCAATTTGAGTAAATCCTATAGCCGGAAATCCTAAATAGAACCCACTTAAAGGCTGTAGAGCTGGGTTTAAATAGTGTCGAACGGGTGCATTTTCGATGAAATATAAATTGTTAACTTGCTGTGCATTAACCACAAAAAGCGAACAAAAAATTCCAAATGCCAAAGCAACTGATTTTAATTGTTT
>JBMOHZ010000063.1:0-9786 GCA_049317585.1 Paludibacter sp. | reverse complement strand
GTTTGAATTTTGTGTATAGGTATACTACAAAAGATATTACCAAGAATTTCGAAATTACGGAAGGAATTCAATTAATAAATACTACCATTGAATGCGATTTTAATAATGCTGAAATACAGAGTGTTGATGCAAACCTACATTTATATACGTTACCAACAGGTAAAATTCAGGTTAAAACGAGTGTTAACTCTTTAAAATCACCCGTATTACTGACACACGACAAATCTAAGGAAAAACTTATTTCGTTCGAAAACAATATTTACTTGCGCGAATTGGGTGTTACAAACTCTAATTTTGAGTTACGCCGCGAAATGAGCGACAAATACCGACAAATCAACAAATACATTGAATTGTTGTCGCCAAATTTGAAAGAGGCAAATCTCGGCGCAGGTTTTCATGTGGTGGATATGGGTTCGGGTAAAGGTTATTTGACTTTTGCATTGTACGATTACCTGACCAATGTACTTAAACTGTCACCCACTATGACTGGAGTTGAATTTCGACCAGACTTAGTGCAAATTTGTAACGACATTGCTCTAAAAGCAAATTATGCTGATTTAAAGTTTGAAAAAGGAACTATTGCCGATATTCAACTGGCCAACATTGATGTGCTTATTGCACTTCATGCCTGCGATACTGCAACAGACGACGCCATTTATAGAGGAATAAAATCGGATGCAAAGCTTATTGTGTGTGCTCCCTGTTGCCACAAGCAAATTCGAAAAGCTATGAATGTGAAAAATGAGTTGAACAATATAACCAAATTTGGAATTTTGAAAGAACGCCAGGCTGAGATTGTAACCGATACACTTCGTGCTATGATTTTGGAGTATTTTGGTTACAAAACTAATGTGTTTGAATTTATTCCATTGGAGCATACACCTAAAAATGTAATGATCGTGGGTCGGAAAATTACAAATTCAACAACTGATAAAACACGTATTTTACAGGATATTGATGCTATAAAAAGATTATATGGCATCGAAAAACATTACTTAGAAACTTTGTTGGGACTTTAGTTTAATTCATTTTGATACGATAAAAATCTTAATGTATACAGTTTTATTTTTTATTATCATCGGCATTTTTACTGGTTTTCTGTTTCGAAATCAGAAAATAACTTTTGTAAATAAAGTCATTACAATGTTGATTTGGCTTTTGTTGTTTTTGCTTGGTGCCGAAGTAGGCCTTAACAAACAGGTTGTAAATAATTTTCATATACTTGGATTCGAAGCTTTTTTAATTGCTTTGTTTGCAACTTTTGGCAGTGTTATTGGCGCTTGGCTATTGTGGAGGAATGCCAAATGAAAGCGAGTTTGATTATATTATCGTTTTTTGCCGCAGGCTTGTTACTGGGTATATACCGTATTTTTCCTGTACAATGGCTTGAGTATGAGTTTAGTTTTTATGTTTTATGTGCTTTGATGTTTTCAGTGGGCTTTAGTATTGGGCATCAACCGCAAACTGTTAAGCAATTTACAACCATACCAATACGCATTGTTTTTTTGCCGCTTACTACCATTATTGGCACATTGGCCGGAGCAATGGTTGTTGTGTTTTTTACTAATCATTCTGTGTCCGATGTGTTAGCAGTAGCTTCAGGAATGGGCTATTATTCGCTTTCGAGTATTCTAATTACACAGTACAAAGGCATAGAGTTAGGAACAATAGCATTGTTAGCAAATATATTTCGGGAGGTGTTAGCTTTACTATTAGCTCCATTTTTGGTAAAATACTTTGGTAAATTAGCACCCATTGCTGCTGGTGGAGCCACAACAATGGATACTACATTTCCGGGAATTGTGCGTTTTTCGGGTAAAGAATTCTCTGTTGTAGCTATATATC
Source organism: Paludibacter sp. (assembly GCA_049317585.1). Taxonomy (GTDB): domain Bacteria; phylum Bacteroidota; class Bacteroidia; order Bacteroidales; family Paludibacteraceae; genus Paludibacter. The sequence goes on along the minus strand of JBMOHZ010000063.1, from coordinate 7,941 downwards.
ATGGTTTTATAACCGATTTGAGTGTTCCATTTTTAGTTACTTTGTGTTGTAGTTTACTCTAATATTGTTCATTTTAAATACGTAAATCTGTTAATTATAACATGCCCATAAACAAAGCTATTTTAAAAGAACAATTACAATTTTTCCCCAAATCAGAATTGGTAGAAATGTTATTGAAATTATCCAAAAAAGGGCATAATTACGATTTTTTATTGATTAATTATTTAGATACTGAAGGCGGAGAACAACAGTTGTTCGACGAAACAATTGAAAAACTAATTGCTGTTTCTGATAAAGAGTTTAAAGGTAGAACTGTTCAACATCAACGCGTCAAAATGCTTTCGGCAAGCATTAAATGTATAAACGAATTTATGGTTGAAGCCAAAAACAAAAAATTGGAAGCCGATTTAATTTGTTGGGTACTTGTACGTGAGTTTGAACAACCAGCCAGTATGTTTGGTGCTAAGTTCTCAGGTTACGATTTTAAAATAGGCTTGCTCACTAAACGACTTATAGGCTTGGTTCAAAACAAGTTGCATCCCGATTATTTTATCGATTATCAGGATCAGTTGAATGAATTTCTTACCAAACTGCATAAAACATCCAACAGGATTAATACAATTAAGGCATTACCATACTCTGTTTGATTTTCAATATATAATATTTTGTTTTCCGAATTAAATTATTGTATCTTTGAAGTCTTGTTTTGAGTTTAAATTATTTTTTTAAAATAATACATTATGACCGATAAACTTGTTACCCTTGCAATTCGTACATACCAACGAGCACAAATGATAAAAACTGTGCTTATGAACAAAGGTATCCAAACCGAAATTCACAATTTAAATCTCGAAAATCCCGAACTTGCTGTAGGTGTGCGTGTTCGGATCAAGGAAAGTGATTTGCCTCAAGCACTAACAATAGTGGAATCCGTTGAAAAGGAATGGGAAAGTGAAAATCCAAAACCTGCTAAAAAAACGATTTTGATTCCAATTGATTTTGCCGATATGGTTGATAAAACAATTGATTATGGTTTTAATTTTGCATATCGGATCAAAGCATCAATCGAATTTTTGTATGTATACTATATGCCTGCTTTTACTATTACAAGTAACAATGATATAAGTACTTACAGTATTACCGACAATGAACTTTTGCGCAGAATAATAACTACAGCAAATGCCGATGCTCAAAATTTAAAAAATAAGTTGAATAAACAAATAAGTCTTGGTAAGCTACCCAAAGTTCGGTTTGAGTTTTTGTTGAAGGAGGGTGTGCCAGATGAGGTTATTCCTGATTATTGTAAAAAATCGAAACCTGATTTAATTGTAATGGGCACTCACGGTAGGCGGCCGGGTAACGAATTGATTGGAAGTGTTACAGCCGAAGTGATTGAAACAACTAATTCACCCGTTTTTGCTATTCCATCGCAGGTTGACGAGAATTGCGAAATACATCGCATTGCTTTTCTGACCAATTTTGATCAAAATGACTTGATTGCTATAGATAAAACCATTGAACTTTTCAAAACCGAAAGTCCCGAATTATATTTTGTACATTCGTCCGATAAAAATGATGCCTGGAGTGAGGTAATGCTTGAAGGGATAAAGACTTATTTTTCAAAACATTATCCTGAGATTAAAACAAACTATTCTTTTATTGCTTCGCAAACTTCGCCTGAACAAATCGACGATTTTTTACATAAAAAAGACATCAATTTGCTGGCTTTTAATACCCGCAAACGACGTCTTTTTTCGCGCTTATTCAATCCCGGACTTGCTTACAAAATGGTGTTACATTCAAATACCATGCTTTTTGTTACACATGTTTAGAGTTAAAATCAAGAGTCAAGAACCAAGAGCCAAGAACCAAGAGCAAGAAACAATAATCAAGATTTTTGTGTTCTGATTTTATCAAGCAATGTGTTCAATTGATTTACTTCATCGAGTGTCAGGTTTTGAAGTAATTTGTCTCCTTCGAGTTCAACTTGAAGCATGTTATTTAACAACACTGTACCTTTTTCGGTAATTTCAACCGATTTTTTACGCCGGTCATCTTTATCTTCGTACCGTAGCACCAAACCATTGTTGTATAACCTGTCTACCAGTCTGCTTACATCCGAATCCTTGTCGAGCATACGTTCTTTTATAAAGCCGATTGACAAAGGAGCTTCAGACCGAAAACCACGAAGTATGCGCAGTACATTATACTGCTGCTCTGTGATTTCGTGATTTTTCAATTCACTCAAAAACTTATAACCTAGCGTCCGAGTTGTGTAGGTTAGGTTTATTAGCCCTTTGTGGAATTCGTTTCTGAATCGCCCTTTTATTTCGTCTTCTAAGCGCATGACTTGTATTAAAGTTTAAAAAAGTTTGGATTGCGCAAAAATGCCACTACCCATACCAAAATTAAAATTACAGAAGGCATTACTATACTCATAGATCCTGTCATGTGTAAAATAATAGCACCACCCATATACGAACTTAACAAAAGCGTACCGTATTTATTAGTTTTAGGTATTAAAAACAGTAAAGCTGATACAATTTCGCCAATGGCAATTATTGTTGTCCAATCGCCAAGTTTCATAGCTTCCATTTGTGCCGGATTGGATAGTTTTCCGTAAGCACTAAATGTATAAAGTGCAGTTAATAAGCCAGCAATAACCCATGCGGCTATATTCGAGATTTTTTTTATTTCCATTTTTTTTTTACTTAATTGATGATTCGTAATTATAATTTTGCGTGTGTTCCATCGCAAAATGGTGCATTTGATGAATGTTTACAACCACACCAAGCTACTTTTTTTATGTCGTCAATTTCTACCTTTTTGGGGGTAAATTCACTACCTCTGTGCGATCCATCGCAAAATGGTTGTTTAGCACTCTTACCGCAAGTGCAATAATAATAACTTCCGGGTTGCATTTCCAATACATAAGGACTTTTTTGAGCAATTACTGGCTTTTCCATATTGATAATTTTGTTTTTTAATTGCCTAATATTAGGCGTTTTACATTGTTTTAATTCAGTTCTGATTGTTATACTTGTTTGAACTTTATATGTTATAACATGTAATATGAAAAAAAGTTTAGATGCGAATGCAGTTTTTTTTTAATTATTTAATTGAACCATTTTCGTTATTCGTTTTTTTTTCCGAAATTTGCAGACTTAAAATTCAGCAAGATAAATAGCAATTTTAAGTAAAAAATTAAAGTGAAAGATACTAAGTACATTTTCGTTACGGGTGGTGTTACCTCCTCGCTTGGCAAAGGCATAATAGCGGCATCCCTCGGTAAATTATTGCAAGCCCGCGGTTTTAAAGTTACCAATCAAAAGTTAGATCCTTACATCAATGTTGATCCTGGAACCTTAAACCCTTACGAACATGGCGAGTGTTATGTAACTGTAGATGGACATGAGGCAGATCTGGATTTAGGACATTATGAGCGTTTTTTGGGTGTTGAAACTCGTAAAGCAAACAATGTTACAACAGGCCGCATTTACCAAAATGTAATAAATAAAGAGCGTCGGGGCGATTTTTTGGGCAAGACTGTTCAGATTATACCTCACATAACCGACGAAATTAAACGAAACATAAAACTACTGGGTAGCAAAGGCGAATTCGACTTTGTAATTACCGAAATTGGTGGTACTGTGGGCGATATTGAATCATTGCCTTATATTGAAAGTGTACGTCAGCTTCGTTGGGAACTGGGCAAACATTGCCTTATAGTTCACCTTACTTATGTACCTTATTTGGCTGCTGCCAAGGAACTTAAAACAAAACCTACACAACACTCTGTAAAAGCATTGCAGGAGCAGGGAGTGCAAGCCGATATATTGGTATTGCGTACCGAACATAATATCCCTATCGAAATGCGTAAAAAAGTAGCGCTATTTTGTAATGTGGAACAATATGCTGTAATGCAATCTATTGATGTACCTTCTATTTATCGCGTACCGATGAATATGCAGGAAGAGAAACTCGACGAAGTAGTGTTGACCAAAATGGGATTCGATTTAGCTAAAACTCCTGAAGCCGACATGACAAAATGGACAGCTTTTGTTGAAAAGCTTGAAAATGCGAAAGACGAAGTGCGCATAGGATTGGTCGGAAAATACGTGCAATTGCCTGATGCATATAAATCTATCATCGAATCGCTCATACATGCTAGCGCATATAATAATCGCAAATTGAAACTCGAATTAATTCTTTCGGACAAACTGACAGAAGAAAACGTGGATAAAAAACTGTCAAAACTCGATGGCATAATTGTTGCTCCGGGCTTCGGGCAACGCGGAATGGAAGGGAAATTTGCGGCATTGAAATTTGCGCGCGAAAACAATTTACCTTGCCTAGGAATTTGTATGGGAATGCAAACTATGTCAATCGAATTTGCTCGAAACGTACTTGGACTAAAAGATGCTAATAGCACCGAAATAGATCCTAGCACACCTTACAATATCGTGGATATTATGGAAGAGCAAAAAAACATACTCGACCTGGGTGGAAGTATGCGTTTAGGAGCTTACAAATGCAAATTAAAACGTGGCACCAAAGCATTTAAAATTTACGGAAAAGAAAACATAAGCGAACGTCATCGCCATCGTTACGAATTTAACAATGCTTTTAAAGCACAATTCGAAGCAGCGGGCATGACATGTAGTGGCATGAATCAGGAGTCGGATTTGGTCGAAATTATTGAGCTTAACTCACATAAATGGTATGTTGGTGTTCAGTTTCACCCAGAGTACAGTAGTACGGTTGTAAATCCACATCCTTTATTTATTAATTTTATAAAAACAGCAATAGAAGATTAGTTTGTAAGGTTTATAAGGTTTATAAGGTTTGAAAGGTTTGAAAGGTTTGAAGAGTTTGAAGATTGGCACATTAACATATTGGCACATTAGCATATAAAAAAAATGGATAAAAATACAATTCTCGGTTTTGTACTTATTGGTTTAATACTTGTTGGATTTTCGGTTCTAAACAAACCTAACGAACAAGAGATTGCGCAACAAAAGCGTTATAATGACTCTATAGCATTGGTCGAAGAGGCAAAATTAGCTCAACAAGAGCAGTTGAAAAAGCAAACGGTTCAGCCTACTGATTCACTCGTAAATTCTCAAACTACCGATACAGCTCAGCTAGCTGACGCTTTTGGTGCTTTTGATGTGGCAGCTCGTGGCGAAGATAAAATTGTTGAAGTTCAAAACAAATTAATCAAACTTCAGGTTTCGTCCAAAGGTGGTCGTATTGTATCGGCACAGTTGAAAAATTTTCAAACACATGATACATTACCATTAATTTTGTTCAATGCGGCCGAAAGTAAAATGGGTTTTACCATTGTTACCAATAATAACCGCGTAGTAAATACCTCCGATTTGTATTTTGAACAATTTGGCGATATTTTAATGGACATTAAAGGCAATCAGACACTTACCATGCGTCTGAAAACTTCAGCTAGTGCTTATTTGGATTTTGTTTATGTGCTTCCTGCAAACGATTATATGCTCGACTTTAGTCTTAAAGCAAATCAAATGAATACGGTAATGCCTTCAGGTACCAACTCATTGGAAATGCAATGGGCATCCAAAATTCGTCAACAAGAAAAGGGTTATACTTTCGAAGAACGGTATTCGCAAATACATTACAAGTTTGTAGCCGACGATGTTGAAACTTTGAGTCAATCCAAGGATGATGAGAAAAAAATTCCAAACAAATTAAAATGGATATCCTATTCAGGTCAGTTTTTTAGTTCCATATTAATTGCAAACGATGCATTTACGTCATCAAATCTCAAAAGTGTAAAGGAACTGGAAGGAAGTGGGTATCTGAAATCTTATTCAGCCGATATGGTTATTGGTTTTGACCCAACAGGTAAAACTGCCACCAACTTTAAACTATTTTTGGGGCCAAATCAGTATAAGGTTCTTTCGTCGTATGATAAAGAACTGAAGGGCGATGAAAAACTTTCGTTACGTAGTATTATTCCACTTGGTTGGGGTATTTTTGGATGGGTAAACCGCTTTGCCATTATCCCCATGTTTAATTTTTTCAGCACTTTTATTTCCAATTTTGGAATTATCATTTTGTTGATGACATTGGCTATTAAACTTTTACTTTTCCCACTCACTTATAAATCGTATATTTCGAGTGCTAAAATGAAAGTGCTGAAACCCGAAATTGACGAAATTAACGCACGCATACCAGCCGAAAAGATGGCTGAACGCCAAAAAGCCACCATGGAATTATATGGCAAAGTGGGCGTAAGTCCTATGAGTGGCTGTATACCTACTTTGCTACAAATGCCTATATTGTTTGCTATGTTTAGCTTTTTCCCTGCGGCTATTGAGCTACGTCAGGAAAGCTTCTTATGGGCCACTGATTTATCGTCGTACGATGCTATTTGGAGTTGGAGTACCTACATTCCACTTATTACACCCTACTTTGGCAACCACATTAGTTTGTTCACTTTGTTGATGACAGTTACAACTATAGTGTATACCAAGCTGAATATGGCAAATACGCCTACTACCGATCAAATGGGAGGTGCCATGATGAAATGGATGATGTACCTGATGCCTGTAATGTTTATGTTTATGTTCAATAGTTATGCTTCGGGTTTGAGTTATTACTATTTTATTTCTACATTAATGTCAATTGCACAAACGTATGCTATACGAGCTACTGTGGACGAGAAAAAATTGCTTGCTCAGCTCCATGCCAAACGTAATGCCAAAAAAACTGCTCCGAAAAAAAGTAGTTTTATGGAACGGCTCGAAAAAATGCAGAACGAACAGCAAAAAAGGTTGAAAGCAAAAAAATAGGTGTTTAATTAAGGATTAATAATCGAAATAATTTAAGGGCGCAATAAATCTGATTTTCATAATTAGAAGTATTGCGCTTTTTTTACACTTAGCGTGCGTATGTGTTTAATTCGCACCATCATTACTAAGTAGCATTTAATACATCCATTTATGATAAAATTCAAAATAGCAATTACATCCGTTTTATTGATGCTAATTACAATTTCGTGTACTAACAATAAGCGATTTGGGTTAAAGAATAGCGAGCCGGAAAACACGCTTCAATTAATACGTTTCGATTCGTTGATACTGCATGCCGACACGTCGGTTTTAAATTCAGAAATACATTTACTATACACTGAATATCCTGAATTTATGCCCTATTTTGCTGAGCAGATAATGGGAGTAAATCCAAACGATACAGTAGCAGTTGTCCGACTAATCAAAGCATTTCGAAGCAATAAAGCATTTGAAAAAGTAAATGCAGATGTTCAAAAAACTTTTCAAAAAATTGATACTATCAAATGGGATATTGAAACAGCATATCAGTACCTGCATCAGTATTTCCCCGAAATAAAAACACCTCCTGTTTATTTCTTTGTTTCAGGGTTTAATCGTTCCATTATACTCGAAGATAAGTTTGTAGGTGTAGGTCTCGACTTGTATTTAGGTGCCAATTACCCCAAATATGCCGAAATAAGCTATCAGTATATGGTGTATAATATGCGTCCTGCAAGTATAGCTCCCGATGTAATTTCGGGAATTTTATTTAAGCATTTTCAATTTGATGCCCAACAGAATCGATTGCTGGAAAACATGCTTTATCGCGGTAAAGTTTTGTATTTGTTGTCGGTGATTATGCCCAACTTAAAGCCAAACGATATTATAGGATACAGTCGCTTTCAGTGGGAGTGGAGCCGCAAGTACGAGGATAAAATCTGGAATAGTATTGTAGGTCAAAAGGACCTCTATTCGTCCGACCAATTGCTTATAAATAAATATATGAACGATGCACCTTTTACGGCTACCATTTCGCAAGAATCGCCCGGCCGCCTGGGAGCTTGGGTAGGTTGGCAGATTATACAAACATATATGGAGGAAAATACGGATGTAAGCATACAACAGCTTATGAAAA
>JBMOHZ010000062.1:0-9970 GCA_049317585.1 Paludibacter sp. | reverse complement strand
CGCAAGCATTGTTTGCACGTGTAGGTGGTGGTATTTTTACCAAAGCTGCCGACGTAGGTGCTGACCTTGTAGGTAAAGTAGAAGCCGGAATTCCAGAAGATGATCCTCGTAACCCTGCAACTATTGCGGATAACGTAGGTGATAACGTAGGTGACGTGGCTGGTATGGGTGCTGACTTGTACGAATCGTATTGTGGAGCCATTCTTTCTACAGCTGCATTGGGTGCCACTGCTTTTGCCAGCTTAGGTGTTAAAACACAGTTCAATGCTGTTATTGCACCAATGATTATTGCAGCAGTAGGAATTATACTTTCTATCGTTGGTATTTTCCTTGTTAAAGCTAAAGAAGGTGCTTCGCAAAAACAATTATTGGCTGCATTAGGCCGAGGTGTAAATGTAAGTTCAATATTCATTGCTTTATTTTCATTTTTGATTTTAAAATATCTGGACATTCCTAATTATTTAGGTATTTGGGGTGCTATGATGGCCGGATTAGTAGGTGGTATTGCCATTGGTAAAGTAACAGAATACTATACATCTTCGGGCTATAAACCAACACAACGTATTGCTGAATCGACAAAAACAGGCCCTGCTACCGTAATTATTTCAGGTATCGGTACAGGTATGATTTCAACTGCATTTCCAGTACTTATTGTTGGTGCGTCAATTATTTTAGCATTTATTTTTGCTGCCGATTTTGATATGAATAATATCAGCATGGGATTATATGGTATTGCTATTGCAGCTGTTGGTATGCTTTCAACATTGGGTATTACCTTAGCAACTGATGCTTATGGTCCGATTGCAGATAATGCAGGTGGAAATGCTGAAATGAGTGGTTTGGGTGAAGAAGTACGTAGACGTACTGATGCTTTAGATTCACTAGGAAATACTACTGCAGCAACAGGTAAAGGTTTTGCAATTGGTTCAGCTGCTTTAACTGCGTTGGCTTTGATGGCTTCTTATATGGAAGAAATTAAAATTGCTGTGGCACGTGTTCCTGAAAAAGCTCAATTATTCCTTGATACTGTTGGAGTTGATATTCACAATGCTAGTATTCCACAAATGATGAGCTATTTCAAAGTTGACTTAATGAATCCAATGGTGTTAGTAGGTGCCTTTATTGGCTCAATGGCAGCATTCTTATTTAGTGGTTTGACAATGAATGCTGTAGGTCGTGCTGCTCAAAGTATGGTGGAAGAAGTTCGTCGTCAGTTCCGCGAAATTAAGGGTATTCTTGAAGGAACAGGTGAACCAGATTATGCACGTTGTGTTGAAATTTCGACCAAAGGAGCTCAAAAAGAAATGTTATTGCCTTCATTATTGGCAATTATTATTCCTGTACTTACAGGTATAATTTTTGGAGTAGCTGGTGTGATGGGATTATTACTTGGTGGTACTGCAACTGGTTTTATTTTAGCTGTATTTATGGCTAACTCAGGTGGTGCTTGGGATAATGCTAAAAAATATATTGAAGAAGGAAACTACGGTGGTAAAGGTTCAGATGCTCACAAAGCTGCTGTAACTGGTGATACTGTTGGTGATCCTTTCAAAGACACTTCAGGTCCTTCATTGAATATCCTTATCAAACTGATGAGTATGGTTTCAATCGTAATGGCTGGTTTAACCGTTGCTTGGAGCTTGTTTTAAATAATTAGGTTTTCAAATTAAAAAACTCAATTTTATTGATTTGTCCCCAAAAAGTTGGGTGGATTAATAAATAGAAATAAATTGGACTAAGTTAGGGATATAACCTGACTTAGTCCTTTTTTTAGTTGCTATAATACTGTTGTTATTGAAGCAATAAATATCGTTTTGATGTTCGAGTTCAAAATGTGTTTAAATTGAAAACAACAGCAAATAAAATATTCCGAATTTTGAGGTTTTTTTTATGTTTGATATTGATAAGTTGCTTTATTTAATCTATCCATTATAGCTCTACCAATACCAGTATTTGTGGTTTTTGCAATGTAAATTTGTGTTACTTCATCGTCTTCTTCCATTTTGTGAAGAGCCGAAAATAAATTAGCAGCAACTTCGAGTAAATTCTCGGTTTCAGAGGTGAAAATTGTTTTGCTAGTGTATATTTTGGAAGTATCCCTTTTATGTAGTATTAAACCTGAATTTTTTGGTAATGCGTTCTCTTCGGAATAAAAATAAAGTGGTTTTAATGGTGAATAATGGCTTTTTAGTAGTCCAGGAGAAATTAGTTTGATATTTTTTTCGGGTATAATAACCTCATAATCAAATAATACTTTTTGAATGTCTTCGACAGTAATAACACCAGGTCTAAGAATAACACAGGTGTTATTTTCAATCGAAACAACCGTTGACTCTATACCAACTGAATCGTATTTATCGTTGCTTTGAATAATATAATCAATTTCCATTTTTTGTTTAACTACATGCTTGTAGCTCGTAGGGCTCAATTGTCCAAAGCGGTTGGCGCTAGGAGCTGCAACTGGTACACCAGCAAGCAGTAAGAGCTGTTGAGCTATGGGATGCGAAGGCATACGAACACCTACAGCATCTAAGTCGGAGGTAACTAACTCAGGTACTAAATCTGATTTTTTATGCACTATGGTTAATGGCCCAGGCCAAAATTTAGCTGCAAGTAAATAAACACCAGCATTTATAGGGTGGGAGTAAAGTTGTTCAATTTGTTTAATGTCAGCAATATGCACAATTAATGGGTCGAAGTTAGGTCTTTTTTTTGCATTAAATATTCCTGCAACTGCTAGCGGATTAAGTGCATTTGCACCCAATCCATAAACTGTTTCAGTTGGAAAGGCCACCAAACCTCCATTGCGTAAGCAGTCAGCTGCTTCGTTAATTTCGTTTTCTGAAATTAGTTTCATTTTCTCTTTTTTTCTTTTTTTGATGGATAAACTGATACATTATAACCCGCTTTTTGTAATTGAGATATAATTCCGTTTTCGCCATTAAGTTGTAATACATCAACAACAATGAAACAACTATTTGTATTGATCCATTCTTTTATTCTCTGAATTTTGTTGGCCGAAAATGATTTTTCAACATCTTGAATCGCTATTTTATTCCCAATTTGATTTAATAAATTACTAATTTTTTGAATATCGCTAGTATTGTAATAATGCAAAAGATCTCTGAAATATGTTTTGTAAATTCCAGCATTATTTACGTCATTTACAAGTTGTAGTGCTTGTGGTTGAATTTTTGCAGGGTCGAAAACTGAATTTAGATAGCTTGTGTAATTTTCGAGGCCAACAACTTCAATTCCTTTTATACTAGCAACCATCTGAAAATAGGAGTCGGTTTGTGCATCGTCGGATAAATTTACTGCACTATTGAAAAGTTCCGAAAGGTACAGCTGACGAATCATAGCAGGGTGCATTAGTCCAACTTCTTTCAATCCAAATTTCAATACGCGTTTAAGTTCAATATCTATGTTTTTGTATGCCGAGTCCGAAATATAGTTATTAATGGACCTTGAGAGTGGCAGCATAGCTGCTCGTTTTAAAGAGCCTTCAGCTTCGGCCGAGTAAGCATTGTAGTTCCCAATCACCACATTGCATTTGTTAAATGCCTTGTATACACTTTGTATGCTGTCAAGTGCTTTAGCCGGAATTAGTGATTGTGTGCCCAAAATATAGGAAGGCGATTTCACATTTTTACCTGTAATTTGATATAAAAGCTGCGCCTGAAAGTGAATTGAAATTGAAAGCAATAAAAATAAAAATAGATTTCTCATTTTCATAGTTTTAATTTGAAATACAAAAATAGCTCTTTTAAATTCGTTTATGAATTTCTTTGCTTGATATTTTCTGCTTTTTAGTCAAGTTTAGCTTTTTTTGTTTGTGTCTGTGAATAAACAACCTGATTGTTATTGCTTTTATCAATAATTATTTATCTTTGCAATATAATCAACTCCCAATTCCTAATTCAAAGATATGACTTTACAACAACTCGAATACGTGCTTGCATTAGATAAAACACGTCATTTTGTGCGAGCAGCTGATATGTGCGGTGTAACACAACCTACACTTAGTGCAATGATTCAAAAGTTAGAAGATGAACTTGATTGTCGAATTTTTGACCGTTCTTCACATCCAATTGTTCCTACACCAGTAGGCGAAATTGTGATTAAAAAGGCCCAAACTGTATTACACAGCGTAAATCTATTAAAAGAAAGTATTGTGTCGATAAAAGGTTCACTCACAGGTTCATTTACTGTGGCAATGATACCTACTGTTGCACCTTATTTGCTACCTGGGTTTATAGCCGCTTTTCAACGTGATTACCCCGAAGTTTCGTTACGTGTGACCGAAATGCGCACTGATTCAATTATTCGGAACCTGCAATCGGCCGAAATTGATATGGCAATTTTAGCTACTCCACTAAACGATCCAAATTTATTGGAAGTGCCATTGTATTACGAAAAATTTGAAGCTTACATTTCACCAAACGAAAAATTATTCGAGAAGCATGAAATAGCAACTGAAGAAATGTCCGATGATAAACTCTGGGTACTCGAAGAGGGTCATTGCCTTCGTAATCAGGTTTTTAATTTCTGTAAAAACAGAAAACATGCTTCTACATACGAAGCAGGAAGTATTGATACTCTCGTAAAAATTGTGGATATTAATGGTGGTTATACTGTCATTCCTGAATTGCATGTAGAATTGTTGAGCGAAATTCAAAAACTCAATGTCAGGCAGATTGTAAAGCCCGAAGCAACACGCGAAATATCGCTTGTGATTCGTCATGATTATGTTCGCGAAGGACTTATGAATGCAGTGGCTAATGCAGTGAAGCAAATTATTCCGCAGCACATGCTTGATGCTCGTTTGAAAAAATTCTCTATAAAATTATAATTCTTCAATTGTTCAGCAACATGAAATCAGGCATAAAAACATCTATTTATAAAAAGCTATTATTACCTATGTTGGTGCTTGTAGCTATTTTAATCGGTGGATATTTTGGCTACATTTATATTGAAGATTATACGCCTCTTGAATCAATTTATATGCTTATAATTACTTTTGCTACAATTGGTTATGGCGAAGTGCATACCTTGTCAGACGAGGGTAGAGTTTTTACAATGTTACTCATCATAACTGGTTTTACAATTGGTTTGTATGTGGTCGGAAAATTTTCTGAATTTGTTATTGATGGTGAATTATCGAAATTAATTAAATACAAAAAAATGAATAAATCGCTTAAAGAATTACACAACCATTATATTGTATGTGGTTATGGCAAAACGGGTCGAAAAGTGGTTGAAGATCTTTTGGCCAAAAACAAAAAAGTGGTGCTTGTTGAATCAAATATGGAGCGCAACGAAAAAATCAAAGATTTATACAATGAGAATTTAATTCATATTGTTGGTGATGCAACTAGCGACGATGTGCTTCTGTCGGCAGGAGTGCTAAGAGCTTCAAATTTAATTGCCGTATTAACTACTGATGCCGAAAATCTTTTTGTAACCCTAAGTGCAAAGGATTTTAACAAAAATATTAAAGTTATTACCCGTGTTGAAGAAACCAATTCAACTGCTAAATTCAAAAAAGCGGGTGCCGATCACATTATATCACCTATCGAAATTGCCTCGGAGCGTATAGTGTCAATAGCTACTTCGGGAAGCGATTTTTTTAGTTTCATGGAATTTGCCGAAAGCAAAGAACAACTGCACGAATATACATTTGGTATGGTTCAAATTGAACATGGAAGTGATTTGATTGGAAAAACGTATCGCGAAGCGAATATACCGCAACGTACTCATTTGGTAGTTATTGGATATTATTCATTGCAGGATGAACTTCAGGTTAATCCAAAAGCCGAAAATAAAATTGAACTAGGCGATAAATTATTGGTTTTTGGGCTTGAGCATCAAATCAATGAATTGAAAGTGATTGCCAAAAACTAGAAGATTGTATAGAACAAAAAAAGTCCGCTAATTCACATTAACGGACTTTTAAATGCCTGAGCATTTGTAGACTACGCCTGATTATTTTACAGAGTCAACAACAGTTGAGTCAGCAACTGTATCAACTACAGCAACAGTGTCAACAGCTAGAGAGTCAGTTGCAGGAGCTTCTTCAGCAGCTTTAGGAGCGCAAGAAGCGATAGCGATAGCTACAGCAAAAAATAAAAATACTTTTTTCATCTTTTTAAACGTTTAAAAATTTAACTTGTTTGTTTTGCAATTCAAAATCGCCGCAAAATTACTGCATTTATCAATAGGTTGTATCACTTTTTGCAAATAATTTTCAAAATATTTTCAATATTTTTTTCGCTGTTTTATAAAATACAGATAATCAATAGATTATGAGATGGAAGCTTCGGTTGAATAAAGGTATCTTTTTATGCTTTTCTTTGGCGTTTTCTCAAATTCATGAGGGAAAAGTTGAATTTTTGAGATTGATTCGAAGTTTGACACCATCGAATTGAGTGATTTCCGGTTTTCTTCCATCAATTCTTCCAATTTTTTCTGATCTACACCTTCCGAGTCAACCGCTTCGTAGTCTGGACAAACGAGTGCTACTAGCCTTCCGTTACGTTCTATAACCAAACTTTCCATTACAAATGGCATATTATTTAGTTTAGCTTCAATTTCTTCTGGATAAATATTTTGACCACTTGCCCCTAAAATCATTGTCTTGCTGCGTCCACGTATAAAAATGTTTCCATTTTCATCTACTGTGCCCAAGTCGCCAGTATGTAACCAACCTTCTTTGTCAATCATAGCATTGGTTGCATCTTCATTTTTATAATAGCCAATCATTGTATGCTCGCCCTTTACACAAATTTCGCCAGTTCCTGTTTCTGGGTTTGGATCGTCAATTTTCACTTTCATATTATCCAAAATCTTACCTGCCGATTTTGGTATAAATTCTTTATGATCGGCATAGCTTATAAGTGGTGCACATTCGGTCATTCCATATCCAATTGTAAATGGGAATTTTATTTTACTGAAAAATGCTTCTACTTCGGCATTGAGAGGAGCACCCCCAATAACTATTTCGTAAAATTCACCTCCAAAAGCATCGACTAATTTTTTACGTATTTGCGATAGGATAGTTGTATCTAAAAATGGAATACTCAATACCCAGCGCATGGTAGGCTTGGCAAGTAATGGTTGTATTTGTTTACGGTATATTTTCTCGACAATAAGTGGGACTAAAAATATGATATTTGGTTTTATTTCGGAAAATGCTGCTAATAATATTTTAGGTGAAGGAATTTTACCCACAAAATAGATATGACAACCTGCACAAGTACTTGCTAAGAAATCAAATGCACACCCATATGCATGTGCAAGTGGTAAAAATGAAATTATTCGGTATAATGGAGCAATTAACCCTGTGCCTACAGCAAAGGTAATATTTCCGGCTAAAGCATTGCCGGTTGTCATAACTCCTTTACTGAAGCCTGTGGTGCCTGATGTATAATTTATCGATACGATGTCCGTGTTTGGTTTGTCAACATAACGTACATTGTCGCGATGAAAGCCATGAATATATTTGGCATGAAAAAGACTGTTGATATAATCAGGTTGTAGATATTTTATAACCAATTGCTCATGAACTTCGTTTTCGGCAAGAACTGGTTTGGGTTCTTTGTTTAGTAATGCAATGCAGTTGAAATTAGTAAGAGAAAAAACTGCCTTCAAAGTTGTTAACTTTTCTTCTTCGAGTGTTTCCCAAATATTATCGGCTGTAAACAGTATTTTCGACTCGGAATGGTTCGAAATATGATGAACGTCGTTCGGGTTAAAATCCTGCAATATTGGTACTACAACTGCGCCATAAGTTACAGTTGCAATGTATGCAATAGCCCAATTAGCACTATTTCGGCCTATAACAGCTATTTTGTCGTTTTGCGAAACGTGGCATTGTTCAAATAAAATATGCAAGCGCGAAACTCTTTTAGCAATATCGGCATAAGTAAGCGTAAGTTCCTCACCATAGTTGCTGTAGGCTGGATAATCCCAGTTTTTGCGAAACGAATCTTCGAATAAACGAATAAAGTTTTCTTGTATCATACCCTGTGTTTTTTAGTGTAAAAGATAGATTTTTGCTGGCAAATATATTGAAATAATTACACAGTTGAAAATGTTTTGTGCAATAATTTTTTTGTTGTGAATAAAAATACTCCTGATATGCTTCTATTTAGGTTTAAAATGCATTTTGATAAAAAAAAGTCAAAACCCTTTGCTATTTAAAATAAAAGCAGTAAATTTGCACCCTCATTTCGGATAAGGTAACAAAGAAGCACTGCTGCGAAGCAACTCACCTTCCCGATGTAATTCTAAATTGTTTTATAAATGTACGCAATTGTCGAGATTTTGGGACAGCAGTTTAAGGTTGAAGCCGGAAGAAAACTGTATATCCATCGCATGAATGAGGCCGAAAGAGGTGCTCAGGTTGAATTTGATAAAGTATTGCTTGTTGACAACGAAGGTGTAGTTACTGTAGGTGCTCCACTTGTTGAAGGCGCAAAAGTTGTAGGTGAAATTGTTTCACACGTTCGTGGCGAAAAAGTTATTATTTTCCACAAAAAACGTCGTAAAGGTTATCGCAAACGCAATGGTCACCGTCAGGACTTTACTGAAGTATTAGTAAAAGAAATAGTAGCTTAATATAAACCGAATAAAATTAAAAGAAAATGGCACATAAGAAAGGGGCTGGTAGCTCAAGAAACGGTCGTGAATCGGAAAGTAAGCGACTTGGAGTAAAAATTTTTGGTGGTCAATTTGCAAAAGCAGGTAATATCATCGTACGTCAACGCGGAACAGTTCATCACGTAGGCGAAAACATAGGAATTGGTAAAGATCATACTTTATTTGCTTTAATAACAGGTACTGTTGTATTTAGAAAGAAAAAAGATAATAAATCTTACGTTTCTATTAAACCAATCGAAGCTGTTTAAAGCCACTAAAATCCCCAAAGGGGAGTTAAGTAAAGCTTTAGCATAAATTTATAATCTCCTGTCGTTTTACCGTAGTGTAAAATTGCGGGAGATTTTTTTAAATGGTAATTGGTCAATAAACAAATAGTAAATTAAAATTATGTTGACACTCAAATATATCACCGAAAATACCACAGAGGTTATTGCTCGTTTGGCAAAGAAAAACTTCATAGGTTCTGAAATTATAGCTCAAGTAGTGGAGTTGGATGCTATGCGTAAAGCTACTCAAACACAATTAGACAATCAGTCGGCTGAAATGAATAACCTTTCGAAGGAAATAGGAATACTTTTCAAACAAGGCAAACAAGCCGAAGCTGCTCTTGCTAAAGACAAAACTGCTGAGTTAAAAGAAAGTATAAAAAGTTTCGACGAAAAACTAACGGATGTTGAGCGTCAACTCAACGATTTATTGGTGCAAATACCCAACCTCCCTCACGATAGTGTACCTCCAGGGAAACATGCTGAGGATAATATTATTGAGCGTTCGGGTGGCGTAGTTCCAACTTTGTATGATGGGGCAGTACCTCATTGGGATTTAGCTAAAAAATACGATTTAATTGATTTTGAACTTGGAGTAAAAATTTCGGGTGCTGGTTTTCCGGTTTATAAAGGTAAAGGTGCTCGTTTGCAACGAGCATTGATTAATTTCTTTCTGGATAATGCTACACAAGCAGGTTACTTAGAAGTGCAACCTCCGTATGTAGTAAATGCAGCATCGGGTTATGGTACAGGCCAATTGCCCGATAAAGAAGGTCAAATGTATCATTGTACTATCGACGACCTATATCTTATACCAACAGCCGAGGTGCCAGTTACTAATATCTATCGCGATGTAATACTTGACGAAAAAGAATTACCTATTAAAAATACAGCTTATTCTGCATGTTTCCGTCGCGAAGCGGGTTCGTATGGTAAGGATGTACGCGGATTAAACCGTTTACATCAGTTCGATAAGGTAGAGATTGTACAAATTCAACATCCTGAAAAATCTTACGAAACTTTGACCGAAATGGTCAATTATG
>JBMOHZ010000061.1:0-10115 GCA_049317585.1 Paludibacter sp. | reverse complement strand
GCCAGCCTGACAGTTTTCGCTCATTACCAACGAAATAAATCCATTGACAGGCAATGCGGCACCACTCACTACTGACATTTTGGAGAGTGTTGGCAGAATGGTATCGGGAGTTTTGTAGGTAGCTGTAGTTGCCGAACCAGTGGGTGTGTTAGCACCGTTTTTAAAAGCACCAGCAGGTATTATCAAACCATACGAACTGTCGGTATTTAAACCTGAATAATGAATAGTAACTGTAGCATTGTTGATGCTGATAGCCGACTCGGGGATGGTCACACCGCCCAGTGTAATATCGCCTGTGCCGCGTGTTACATTTTCGGAATAAACTACCGTAATATCTCCTGTAGTAGGAATAGAAGCATTGTGAGCAGGCGTTAAGGAACTTACTGTTGGCGGTATAGCAACTCCATTTACCATACCCCAAATTTTAAGGTCGGTCAGGAAAGCATAATTACCCACTGACAGGTTGGTGAACTTGAGCGCTACATTGGTTTCGTTGAGTGTTAAGTTTACAGCAACACCCGATGCTGTAGCCACTACCGTACTGTAAATTGCAACCCAATCGGCATCAGTGGCGTTTTTTTTCCACACTTTAAAGCCTCTGTTACTACCCGTAGTGCATTCCACAAACCACATTTTGGTAACTGAAGCCAATGGCGAAAGCTCAATGGACATGGTACCAGAGGTGATTTCGGTGTTTTTGGCCATTTTCAAATAACCTGCTGAGCACAAGGGATTAGCTACTGCCGAAGTAACATAGCTAGCGTTAGCAACCGTGATACCCCATAACGAATAATTTAATGTTTCGTTGGAAATTAAAGTGGTTTTAGCAATGGTAGAAATTGCTGCAGATGCCGAAGCGTTGGTCCAACTTTGAAAGTTTTCGTCTACTAATAGTTGTTCGGTTTGTGATGATAAGCTGAAAGATACAACAAGAAACAATGCAAATGCATAAATTGACTTTTTCATAAAAACACATGATTTAAAATTGAATTGCAAAGTAAATCCTATTTTAAAAAATGTATGTTCATTAATTGGTGTTTAGTGTGGAAAAATTGACCAATAGCAACACAAAAAATGAATTTTCACTTAAAATTGCCTTACGCAATATTCCCTCTTACTTTTTTCAGAAATTGCTGCATGCGGTCCGTGTCTTTGGAGTCGATTATTTCCATAAGCGTTTTAAGTTCAGCACGTATTTTCTCAACCTGATTATGTGTATAGGGGTTGAAAAGAATTTCGGACAGTAAATAATCGTCCTCGCTCAACAAGCCTTTAGCAATATCCATGTGGCGCTTAAAGGTTGTTCCAGGTGCTTCTTGTGGCACCATTACCGACGCAAAAACCAAGGTAGAAGCAAATGGAATGGAAAGTGAATAAGCAATAGTTTGGTCATGCTCATCAAAACTATATTCAAAAATATTGAGTCGCAATGAACCGTACAAATCCTTGAAAAATGCTTTACCCAAATGGTCCGATTCCGAAATAATAATGGCGCTCTGATTACTCAAATTGTCGAGTGTGGCAAAAGTTGGTCCAAACATAGGGTGTGTGGATACATAACGCATGCCTGTACTTTCGTAGTAACCTTGAATGCCTGTTTTAACGGAGGCAATATCTGAAATAATACAATTTCCGGGCAAAAAAGGAACTACTTTTTGAAATGCTTCAATGGTGTGTTTTAGCGTAACGCAATTGATAACCAATTCAGGTTCAAATGCACGAATTTCTTCGTATTCGGTCATGCGTAAGGTGTTAAATACAAATCGCAAACGCTTTGGATTGGTGTCAAAAAGTGCCACTTCGTGGTTTATACACAACACATCGGTTATAAAAGTGCCCATTTTTCCAGCACCAAGAACAAGTATTTTCATTATTTAGTTACGAGTTACAAGTATTTAATTACGAGTTTGAGTCTGCAAAGTTAAAAAAAATACGCTTACATCTGCTATTTCCAGGGTATGCTTAAAATGACTAAATAAGCATTTTTTGATAGTTTGTACTAATAATTACTAAATTATAATCATTTTGCAATATAATTTTGTAATTTTGCTACGATTTATAACTCATGAGTCAACATTTCATTTCAACGTTCTCTGATTCACCTCATTATATTTATTTAAAAATGGCAAAACTTACAAGAGAAGATGCTCTTCTTTATCACTCACAGGGAAAACCGGGCAAAATAGAGGTTACCCCCACCAAACCGTATAGTTCGCAACGCGATTTATCATTGGCTTATTCGCCGGGTGTAGCTGAACCATGCTTAGAAATTGAAAAAGACCCAAATGCTGCTTATGAATACACCGCCAAAGGAAACTTAGTGGCTGTTATCTCCAACGGAACTGCCGTATTGGGCTTGGGTGATATAGGTGCCATGGCCGGAAAACCTGTTATGGAAGGCAAGGGTTTATTGTTTAAAATTTTTGCAGGCATCGACGTGTTTGATATTGAAGTTGATGAAAAAGATCCCGAAAAATTTATTCAGGTTGTAAAAGCCATTGCTCCTACTTTTGGCGGTATAAATCTGGAAGATATTAAAGCTCCTGAGTGCTTCGAAATTGAAGAGCGTCTTAAAGCCGAACTCGACATACCACTTATGCACGACGATCAACATGGTACTGCCATTATTTCGTCGGCTGGATTGATAAATGCACTCCAAATTGTAGGTAAAAAAATTGAAGATGTAAAAATAGTAGTGAATGGTGCTGGTGCCGCTGCCAACTCATGCACTCAACTGTATATGATGCTTGGTGCCAAGCTCGAAAACATTGTAATGGTTGATTCAAAAGGCGTTATCAACAAACAACGCACCGACCTGAACAGTCGAAAAAAACCATTTGCTACCGACCGCACTATAACAACTTTAGCCGAAGCAGTTAAGGACTCTGACGTTTTTCTAGGCCTTTCGGTGGCTGGAGTTTTAAGCATTGAAATGGTACGTTCGATGAATGTAAACCCCATTGTTTTTGCATTAGCCAACCCAAATCCCGAAATTTCGTACGACGATGCGATGGCTGCCCGCAAGGACATTATTTTTGCTACTGGTCGCTCCGATCATCCGAATCAAATTAACAATGTACTTGGATTTCCATATATTTTTAGGGGTGCATTGGATGTGCGTGCCAAATGCATTAACGAAGAAATGAAATTGGCTGCTGTACGCGCCATTGCCGAATTAACCCATCAGCCAGTACCTGATGTGGTAAATGCAGCTTATAACTTAAAGCGTTTGAGTTTTGGTGCCGATTATATTATTCCTAAACCGCTTGACCCACGCTTGCTCACCATTGTAGCCCCTGCAGTAGCTAAGGCTGCTATCGAATCGGGAGTAGCCCGCAAAATTATCACCAATTGGGAAGATTACAATATTAAATTGCGCTCCATTATGGGCAGCGATAATAAAATGTTGCGTCATTTTTACGATATGGCTCGTCAGAATCCTAAACGTGTGGTATTCTCCGAATCGAATCACAAAAACATGATAAAAGCGGCTGAATCCGCTTTGGCCGAAGGTATTTGTCATCCAATACTATTGGGTAATGAAGAGAAAATTGCAAACATTGCTGCCGAAAATGATATTGATTTAACGGGTATCGAAATTGTAAACCTTCGTCACGACAGAGAAGAAGGACGCCGAGCTCGCTTTGCAAAAATATTATCCGAAAAACGGAGTCGCGAGGGTATGAACTACGACGAAGCATTCGAAAAAATGTACGAACGTAATTATTTTGGCATGATGATGGTTGAAACTGGCGAAGCCGATGCTTTAATCACAGGTGTTTATACCAAATATGCTGACTCCATACAGGCTGCTAAAGATGTTATTGGTATACGCGAAGGAACCAAACACATTGGTGCTATGCATATTATGGTAACCAAAAAAGGAACATTCTTCCTTGCCGATACACTTTTCAATCGCCACCCTTGTACCGATGCGTTGATTGATATTGCCAAACTGACTCACGATACAGTGAAGTTTTTTGCCCACGAACCTGTAATGGCTATGCTTTCGTATTCCAATTTTGGCTCCGACAAAAATGGTAGTCCGGCAAGTGTACATCAAGTGGTAGAAAGTTTGCATACCAACTTCCCTGATATGATGGTGGATGGCGAAATGCAGGTGACCTTTGCGTTGAACAAAGAGTTGAGAGATAAAAAATATCCGTTCTCCAAAATATCGGGCAAAGATGTAAATACACTTATTTTCCCCAACCTCAGCTCGGCAAATACTGCTTACAAAATGATGATTGAAATGGGATTGGCCGAAACAATTGGACCAATTCAGATGGGATTAAATAAACCTGTACACATTTTGGATGTGGAAAGTTCGGTACGCGACATTGTTAATATGACAGCTGTAGCCGTGCTCGATGCCATTGTGGAAGAACAAATACGCACTAATAATCTCGACCGCATAGGTAAAGTAGCAGAAAATAGCAGCTCCTACCGTTCGAAAAATTGTGATTAATAAAGGATTTACTTTTCAAAATTGAGCCAAAACATCGGCTAAATGAATTCCTTTTACCGGTAATTTGTGCTTATTTATAAAGCCGTTAATATTCATGAGACAGGATGCTTCAGTACTTACAATGTACTCGGCTCCTGTCTCTAATGCATTTAGCACCTTTTGTTCGGCCATTGCTGCTGAAATATCGGGGTTTTTTACGGCAAAAGTTCCACCAAAACCACAGCAGGTTTCACACTCGTTCATCTCTATTAATTCGAGTCCTTTTACCTTGCGGAGAAGTTGACGAGGCTCTTCTTTTACACCATATTCGCGCAAGGCAGAACAGGCATCGTGAAACGTAACTTTGTGTGAGAATGTGGCTCCAAAGTCGTCTATCTTCAATTTATTTACCAAAAAATCGGACAGTTCGAAAATGGAATTTTTCAATTGTTTATGTTTAGTGAGCAGTTCGGGTTTGTCTTTCAATACTTTATCGTACTGGTGTATAATATAGCCGGTGCACGAAGCCGATGGTGAAACTATTGGAGTGTGTGAATCAAAATCGCGCAGGAACTTCTCTGCCAATGCTGAAGCTTCGCCCCAATAACCGCTATTAAAAGCTGGCTGACCACAGCATGTTTGTTCAGGATTGTAACGAACCGTGCAACCAGCCTTCTCTAAAATTTTAATCACATTAAATCCTGTTTCAGGATACAATTGATCAATAAAACAAGGTATAAAAAGTTGAATTTCCATATAAATTATTAAACGCAAACTATTTACTTATTTCAAAATCCACATATACCGGCAAATGGTCAGCAAAACCGGCCTGATATTGCATACCATTGTAAGTGCGGAATGGTTGTTTTCCCAGAAATTTATCGTCGTCGACCAACAAGAAATCGGCCTCAAAAACATTTGCCTCTTGGCATTTGAATGTATTGTTGAGTAGTAAATTTCCCGAAACTACAATCTGGTCCAATGCGCCCCATTCGCCTTCGTGCTTATGCGAGCCTTTTCCTGACAAATGTATCGGAAACATTAAGTTATACAATTGCTTACTTTCAAAGGGTGTTTCTGGTTGGGCTGCGCCAAGTATCTGCTTCATACTTGTATTGGTTGGGTAATCGTTAAAATCACCCATTATCAAAATGTTCGACTTTGCGTTCACAGCAAACAAACTGTCCACTTTTTGTCGAACAACCGAGGCTACAAAGTTACGCTTTTCTTCCGATTCGAGTTCACCACCCAAACGCGACGGAAAATGGCACACAAAAACATGTAAGGTATCGCCTGTGGGTACTGTGCCACTTACATAAAGCAAATCACGCGTGCGACTGTTACTTTGCGGAAAATGAATACTTATGGCTTCTTTAACGATTGGTTTAAACACTGATGGTTGATACAAAAGCGCCACATCTACCCCGCGTGCATCCGGCGATTCGAAATGCACAAAGCGATATTTCATGCTTTTCAGACCAGAATAACGCGTTAAATCCCATAGACATTTTTCGGATTCCACCTCACACAAACCCACCAATGCAGGCGGATCCCAGCCGCCAATGGCAGCTATCACTTTAGATATATTGGCTTGTTTGCGATTGTATTTTTCGTAATTCCAACCTCGTATGCCACCTGGCAAATACTCCGAATCATTAGTCAAACTATCATCCACACAGTCGAAAAAGTTCTCCACATTATAGCACATCACTTTCCAAATGGATTTCTCCATTTGTTGTGAATAACTAATTGATGCTATTAATAAGCAAGTTATAAGCGTTAGCTTTCTTGTAATTACATTCATCAAAGACTGTTAATTATCTTTTCGTATGCCCCTTTGGTTTTCAGTATTTCGATGGCTTTAAGGAGCGATTCGTTTTCGCTATCAATTACTTGGTAATATTCATTTACTTCCCACAAATCGCGAGCAACCAGGGCTTTAAGTTGAAGTTTAATAAGATTTTTGGATGTTTCAAATTGCGTTGAATCAACTACAATCTTCTCTTTTTCGGCCAGCTGTTTCAATTTCTCAAGTAGCTCATCGCTTATTTCGAACGATTTTTTGAATTTCTCAAAAGTGCTATATTTCTTTTTTAATTAAGCTCTATTTTTATCAATATATTGCACCGATACTTTATTTACGAGTCCTTGAGCCACTACTTTGCGATGAAAATCGGTGTAACGCGTAGTATCAATTGGCACAAAAATATCTGGCATAATGCCACCGCCACCATAAACCGTGCGTTTTAAAAGCAAAGTTTGATAACGTAGCGAGTCGGGTAAATGTATGCTATCGGCATGTAAAAACTCACCATGTTTGTAGCGTTCCATCAAGTCTTTTTCATATTTCTCAACACCATCTTTGTACGATTTCTGAATGCATCGTCCTGTTGGAGTGTAGTATCGAGCAGTTGTAAGTCGAAGCATTGAACCATCAACCAATGGTAATTGGCGCTGCACAAGACCTTTACCAAATGTTCTGCGACCAATAATTATTCCACGATCCCAATCCTGAATGGCACCCGATACAATTTCGCTAGCCGAGGCCGAATATTCATCCACCAATACTATTAATTTTCCTGTTTCAAAACGCCCCAAAGCAGTCGATTCCATAACACTTTTGGGTTGATTAAGTCCCTGTGTATAAACTATTAACTTGTTTTTGCTTAAAAACTCATCGGCCAGTTGATGCGCAGCATTCAAATATCCGCCACCATTGCCTTGCAGACTCAGCACCAAGTTTTTCATGCCTGCTTTTTGAAGCTTGCTAAACGCTTTCTGAAACTCATCATTAGTTGTACTACCAAAATTATTTATTTTAATATAACCAATATCAGATCCTATCATATACGAAGCATCGACGCTATAAATTGGAATTTTGTCTCTAATAATCTTAAAAGCAAGTAATTCCGGCTTTCCTCCACGTTTGATTTTAACGGTAACTTCAGTTCCCTTTTGCCCCCGTAAGCGTTTCATAATATCCGAATTTTGCATTTTTACACCAGCAATCAGTTCATCGCCAATGTATATTATACGGTCGCCAGCTAATACACCCACTTTTTCGGCAGGAGCACCTGCTATGGTTTGCACTACCAACAATGTATCTTCCAGTAATTGAAACTGAATGCCTACACCTTCGAAACTACCTTCGAGTGGTTCGTTTACACGGTCAACTTCTTCTTTCGAGATATAGGACGAGTGTGGATCCAGTTCTTTGAGCATGGCCTGAATAGCCGATTCAACCATTTTTTTATCATTAATGGTATCAACATATAGCGATGATATTGCCGAAAGGGCATTGCTCAGTTTTCGTTGTTGCAATGCTGAAACACCTTGTGCTTGAATAAAAAAAGCTAGAATAGAAAAACAGAAAAACAGGGCAATTTTTTTCATGGAATAAAAATGTTTACAAGATTTATTGAACTTGCAAATTTATATAAAAAAAGTTTTGATGATTATTTTGTTTTGATTTAAAAACAAACTGCACAATATTATTAACAAACATACAACTTTAAAAGGCGGCAAGCTGCATTTAATTCGTCAATTCTACAGTTTTTCAGGGTGGCAATTTCGCGGTAAATTGTTTCGATAGGGATCTCAAAGTGTATGTCAGTTTCTATACAAAGTTGATCAATTGGCGTTATTTCGACACTTGCAGGATTGTATTTTACACCATAAGACAGTGCAAAACCGTGTTTGAGGAGTTGACTTGCCATTTCGGGTTTGCCTCTAAAGCCATGTAAAATCCAATTTTGAGTAGGATTAAAACGTTTACGGAGTAGTATAATCTCGTTGAATGAAGCTACACAATGTATAATAAGTGGTTTTTCGTATTTTTCGGA
Organism: Paludibacter sp.; assembly: GCA_049317585.1. Classification (GTDB taxonomy): domain Bacteria; phylum Bacteroidota; class Bacteroidia; order Bacteroidales; family Paludibacteraceae; genus Paludibacter. The sequence continues at coordinate 1,826 of JBMOHZ010000061.1, read as the reverse complement.
TAGTAAAACTTGCCGTTCGAAAAAATAACCCTGCTCTTTGAACGATGCCTTGGCGTTTCGATCAAAGCCACATTCACCAATAGCTTTTAGTTTTTCATTTACCAGCAATTTTTCTATAAAGTGTAAAGTTGAAGGGTCAGCATTATGAACATCCCATGGATGAATGCCTACAGAGAAATATCTGTCGGGATGTGACTTTGTAAACGACTCAACTTCACTCAATGGCACATCAACAACAGCAAATGGATTGCTGCTTAACCGATTGTGTGTATGTGCGTCGATGTAAAAAATTATGCTTTAGTTTTTTTGGTTTAAAATAACGGGAGTAATATAACAGTATGTTACTCTCGGGATACAAATTAAATGCTTTTCTTTCAACTAATCAACAAATTTGAAATTTTATTTTTTTTAAACGGCGAATGTGTTCCGCGAAGTCATTTTTTAGCTTAGTAAATCAAATTGAGGCGTTCATCATTCCAAAACTGTATCATGTGATTTGCAATTTTTTTGTACATTTGCAAATTGAATGAATGCTTCTAAAATCTGGAACAAAAAAAAGATTTGAAAGTAAATTCAACTAAAAATTGTCTAAGTTATGAAGATAGTAATAGTAGGAACAGCTTACCCGTTTAGAGGTGGTTTGGCTACATATAACGAGCGCTTAGCCCGTCAGTATGCAACCGAAGGAAATGATGTTGAAATAGTTACATTTAAAGTTCAGTATCCAAAAATATTGTTTCCGGGTAAAACTCAGTTTTCTGACGAAGCCCAACCTTCCAATTTGAAAATTACTCGTTTGATAAATTCGATGAATCCATTTACATGGATAAAAGCAGGACGTGAAATCAAAAAGAAAAATGCTGACAAAGTAATTTTTTGCTACTGGATGGCTTTTATGGCTCCTTGTTTTGGTACTATTGCTCGTATAGTTCGTTCGGAAAACACCAAAACCATTGCGCTAATTCACAATATGATACCGCATGAGCCAACCATTTTAGACAAACTGCTTCCAGGTTATTTTGTAAGTGCTATGGATGGTTTTGTGGCAATGGCCGATTCGGTAGTGGCTGATATTAAGCAGTTTGATAAGACCAATAAGCCTATAGCTGTATCCCCTCACCCTATTTACGACCACTATGGCGATTCACTCGAAAAAGCCAATGCTGCCATGCGACTTGGGTTGCACGAAAAGATTTCGTATATACTTTTTTTCGGATTCATACGTGAATACAAAGGCCTAGACTTATTGCTCGAAGCATTTGCGGATAAGCGTTTGCGTGAGTTTCCACTTAAGTTAATAGTGGCAGGCGAGTTTTACGAAGATCCTGAACCTTATCTCCATTTAATTGCAAAATTAAAATTGGAAAGTCACGTAGAGTTACGCACACTATTTATTCCTGATAGTGAAGTGCGCAATTATTTTAGCATTGCCGATATGGTGGCACAACCTTACCGCTCAGCAACTCAAAGTGGCGTGAGTCAAATTGCGTATCACTTCGAAAAGCCAATGCTAGTTACAAATGTGGGAGGACTAGCCGAAATAGTTCCGCATGGTAAAGTAGGATATGTGGTTGATGTAGAACCTGTTTCGATAGCAAATGCTTTGTTCGATTTTTTCACCAACAAACGTTCCGAAGAATTTATTGCAAATATTAAAATTGAAAAGCAAAAATACGCTTGGTCAAAAATGACAGCGGCGATTAACACATTAAATTTATAGTTATTAGGCTGCGCCGTTTTTTGCCCTTCGGGCGTTATTAATAGTTATTAGCTGCGCGTTATTAATGGATATTAAAATAACACGAAGTAAATAACGTGCGAAGCAC
>JBMOHZ010000060.1:0-10149 GCA_049317585.1 Paludibacter sp. | reverse complement strand
GCTTGGTAAATACGTGTTTTTTGTGTTAAACCAAGTAGTCGAACTGCTTCGAGTATTCGAAGTGTACCAATGCCATCAGCATTTGCGGTGTATTCGGGCGTATCAAAACTTACTTTTACATGGCTCATTGCAGCCAAGTTGTAAATTTCATCAGGCTGTGTTTCCTGTATTATTCGTGTTAAATTCATCGAATCTGTCATATCGCCATAATGCAAAATCAAATTGCGATTATCTACATGCGGATCCTGATATAAATGATCTATACGATCAGTGTTAAAGAGTGATGAGCGGCGTTTTATACCATGAACTGTATAACCCTTTTTTAGCAATAATTCTGCTAAATATGCACCATCCTGTCCGGTAATACCGGTAATTAAAGCAACTTTTCCCATTTTTTATATAACTTGTTAATTGAAATCTATAATTCTTTGTCGTCCTGATAGTATTGGAAGTATTTTGCAGATGCCTCTTGTTGTTTTCGAGTTCTATTACCGTATCCATATCCATACCCTGAACCATATCCGTAACCATATCCATAACCATAACCATATCCGTACCCATATCTTCTCGAATAGTATTTAGAATATCTACTCTCTTCGTTTAAAACATCATTGAGAATGCAATATGATTCTATTTGGTCACTTTTAAGTTGTTTTGCAATTTTATTAAAATGCGATTTGCTCGTTTTTCCGCTACGAACTACAAATAGGTTAATATCCGAAATAAGTGAAACGGCATACGCATCGGCAACAATACCAATAGGGCTTGTATCAACAATAATAAAATCATATCGGTTTCGTAGTTCAACAAACATTTCAATAAGCTTTTCAGATCGAATGAGTTCCCCAGCATTGGGAGGAATAGTACCTCCAGGTAAAAAGTCATATTCTAACTCTGGTACATGCAAAATTACCTCATCGAGTGTGGCTTGCCCTACTAAATAGTTGGTAACTCCAAATGCTGGCGTTATATTGAAACGTCCATGTATACTTGGTTTTCGAATATCGAGATCGACTAAAAGTACACGTTTACTTGCCATGGCATATACACCTGCCAAGTTAATTGAAAAATATGTTTTTCCATCGCCTGATTCGGCTGAAGTAACCATCAACATAATATTTTTTTTACGTTGCACCACAAACTCTACACGAGTACGTATAACACGAAACATTTCGGTAAATGCCGAACGTGGATTGTTGATAGTCATCAATGGGTCGGTAGAGTTTGTATGCCTTACAGAGCCAATAATGTAAAAACTGGAATTTTTCTCTACATCGCGTGGTGTACGAATAGTTGCATTTAAAATCTCCTTTAAAATTACAAAAGCAGCAGGTATCAATAAACCAATAATTAGAAATATCATTGTGTTTTTCGACGTTGTACCAGAGTTAGTTACACTCATAATACGTGCTCTATCCAGAATATTATTGTCGGGGGTGTTCGATGTTTTTAAAATTTCGGACTCTACACGTTTTTGCAAGAAAAAAGTATAATAATTATCATCCATTTTATACTTACGTTCAATCGAAACCAATTCAATTTCTTTACTTGGAAGTTGTTCGATTTCTTTTTTTACATCTGTATCTCTCGATTTTAAGTCGTTTTTCTCAATTTCGAGCGACGCTCGCATTATTTTGGTAGCTTCATTTATAGCTAATTTTACATTTGCAATATCATGTGAGTATTTACTATAATACATGTTTTTTTCACTCAATTCGCTTCGTTTGAGATTGAGGTCGTTTATTTGAGTTACCAGTCCCATTAACATTGGCTCATTTAAGCCTAAACTACTTGGCGCAACTACTAAACCATCGGCAAGATTTGTTTTGAGGTATTTTGTAAGATAATCCAAATAAGTTTCTTTTAATTTTAATTCGGAAAACTGATTGGTATATCCTGATACTTTTCCGAGCAATTCTCCTGCATGTGATTCAACACTTATAATATGATTTTTCTGACGAAAATCGGTCATTTCATTCTGCGATTGAGAAAGCGATTTTTTAACTGTACCCAATTGCTCATCAATAAATCTAATTGTTTTATTAGCTGCATCATTCTTTCGTTCAAGGTTTTGCATTAAAAATATCTCCGAATGCTTGTTGATATAATCCACATCACGCTCGGGTGTTTCACCTGATAACGATATTTCAAGTACAGAAGATCCTTCCTTTACATAGTTAAAGCTTAATCGACTAGCAAAATCGCCAATCAACGATTCTTTAGAACGAAACTGAAAATACAATTCGTTTTCGCCGTAATAACTATTTGTATTATAAATGGTTATAAAAAATAAATTATTCGACAGAGGTTCACCAATTTTTCCTTTGAGTTTGAAATCGGCAAATTGTTTGTTCTCCTCTACAGTAATAGTGTATGTACCATTTACATGTATATTTATTTTGTAAAATAAATTATAAGCTTCAGGCGAAATATAATCAGGTTGAATAAAAATAGGAGAGGTGGCATAAAGATTACGGGTTTTGAAATTCCCTTTCGAAATATAATCCACTTTTAATTGAGGTAAACTGTCAACAACTCTTCCTATTAAGTCGTAGGAACTCAACATGATAATTTGGTTGTTTGTGTTTTTAAAACCAGCATCAACACCAAATCCCTGCATTAAAGCCTGGGTATTATTTGTAGTTTTATACTCTTCAATTAACATGGTACCAGCAACTTTGTAGGATGCTTTCCAAGTTCTGTTTTTGAGATAAGCAAAACCCAATGATAAAACTGCAAAAATGACAAATAAATACCAATGATGTAGAAATATATTTACCCATTCCATTAAATCGAAACTCGATTCTTCCTCTTCCTTAAACGGATTGGTTGGTTTATTTTGTTCCATATATTTTTTGTAGTAATAGTTCTATAGTTTGTTATTAATTTAGCATTTAGCTTGATAATTATAGTTTTTGATAATATAAAACTGTAAATAGTAAAGATAAGGACGAAGATATAACACCAACAAAATTACTCCACGAATTTTCAATTTTATAAAATGCCGAGGATGCTCGTTGAACGTAGATAATATCGTTAGGGTAAATATAATAGTATTTTGATTCGATTATACTTTTTGGGCGAATATCAAATTCCAAAATTTCTGTGCCTTTATCATTTACACGTAGTATGCGAACATGTTTATAGTCGCCAGCATGTTGCACCTCACCCGACATGGAAAGAGCTTGATAAATGGTAAATCTATCGCGTGGAATATTGAAAACTCCTGTACCTGCATCGCCAATTACGGTGAATGTTTTATTGGCTATCGAAAGTTTAACTTCGGCATCAGGAATAATTTCACGCATGCGTTTTTCAACTGCTTTTCCAGCATCGGTCAATGTTAATCCTTCAACATGAATGTTTTTTATAAAAGGTAAATCAATACTGCCATCGGGATATACGCGATATGAGACAACGTAATTAGCTGATGCTGTGTTACTTTGTATTAATTTTGAAATTGTTTCGTCCGAAGTTATTAAACGATAAATAATTTCATCGTTTATTCGTATTTTATATTCTTTATAATCTGATTTTGGATAAGTTGGCAAGCCAGCATGCTCTTGTAATAAACCTATACTTCGGTAATTATAGCACGATGTAAAATTGAGTGCTATCAACAAAATAATCAGGATGTTAATTTGTTTATTCATACTCAATATTTAATTAGTTGAAGGAGTTTTAGCAATTCGTTGTGCCGAATCGTAAATTAAAACACCGAAAGAGAATGTTGCTACAACAGTAGATACTAAACCTGTTAGATTTGAAATGCGGAAAAATTGCTCGTTAAGTGGCTGAATATAAATAACGTCGTTAGGTTCAATATAATAAAATTCCGAATGAACTATATCAGCACTTCGTACGTCAAACATTTTAATTTGAACTCCATTTTCAGTTTCACGTAGTATTTTAATTTTACTTCGGTCATCAAATATTCCTATATCGCCAGCCAAAGCTAGTGCTTTAAAAATATTGATTTTTTCTTGAGGCATAGTGATATAAGCCGAATTTCCATTGCCAATTACACTGAACGAACGATTTAATACCCGAAGTTCAACCGAGCTAAATTTAAAAAGTGGTTCAATAGCCTTTTCGAGCGAGGTTGTAGCTTCACGTATAGTTTGACCAATCAAATGTACATCGCCTATCATTGGAAAAACGATACTTCCATCGTCTTCAACTACATAAGTGTATAAATCGGACGATGCGCCACCTGAGCCCATCATGGCTTGTTCCATACCCGAACCACCACCTGCATTGAATAGTGCATTTGTTTTATCGTCGGTAGAGTATATGCGAACATAAATTCTGTCACCGACACGTAATTTGTAGTCAGTAAATTTTATGCTATCCTTGTAAGCGGGTATATTAAAGCCCGGAGTTTGCATATAATTAATTGTTTTAGAAGTTACACAAGAACTTATAAAACAAATACTTATGATATAAAATGAGAGTCTGATAAATAATTTCAACATTTAGCCTGTTTTTTTACAAAAAAAAAGATAAATATTACGAAGTAAAAATCTGAAAACAAATAAATGAGCTAGTAATTCAGAATTAATAAATCGCTATAAAAGGCGTTAATAAGCACTATAAACGACAAAGATAATAAAAATACATCCACAAACAAGCATTATTATTGAATTTAAACTTTTGTAGCATCATTTTTTTTGGAATAGTGTTTGTTATAGAATCCTCCGTATGTAAAACAATATTGGCTATCTTATTTATCAAAAAAATATATTAAATTTGCAAGCAAATAAAATCAATATCCTTTGTATGAAACGAACTTTATTTTTAATAACATGGCTTTATATTTCATTTATAGCAAAAGCTCAATACAGCGATAATCCGATTCGTAATTTTGATTTAACTCGAATTAATTTAGAACAATTGAAATTTGGCTTAAAAGTAAGTCCGTCAATATCGTGGATTAATGTAGGTAATAATGATGCCATTGCTGGTGGTGCAACTATGAAACTGGGTATTGGAGTTACTGCTCATTACGAAATAAATGATTTGTTGGCTATAGTATCGGCTATAAATTACAATTCGATAGGTGGTTATATGGCCGACACAAGATCTTTTGCCGATGTGAATGCAAACGACTATTTTAAAGTGAATTATGGTATTGTTGAAGTACCACTGGGTTTAAAAATAAAAACGCCAACTGTAAATAAATACAACTATTATTTGCAAGGTGGAGTTACCACTGGTTTTATTCTTTCGGCTAACGAAAGAATGTATAAGTCTTCTGGATCAGGAGTTTATAAGTCTTATGATTTAATGAAAGACTTAACCTATCCTTCAATTGCTGGCTTTTTTGTAGGTCTGGGTTCACGTTATACTATAAATGATAAGTTTAAGCTATTTGTAGAGGTGAATTATAAACATGCATTAACTAGTATTTCAAATGCCGAGAATTATATGACTGACCCAAATCATAATTATACCGAAGCTTTATATATTATTCCTGCAAATATGGAATTTTCATTTGGTGTCGAATTTTAAAATATAATCTTGTAAATGAAACGAACCATATTTTTTCATCTAATTGTTATTTCGGTTATATTAATAGCTTGTAATTCAAAAGATAATGATGAAAATGAAGCCGATATACGATTAAACACAATAAAAGAATTAATAAACGACAATAAACTTAATGAGGCGAAAACAAATATTGATAGTATACACATACTTTTTCCACGATTAGTTGAAAAAAGAAAAATGGCTGTAGCATTAAACGATACAATAATACTACGTGAGAGCTACCGTACACTGAAATATAGCACCCAAATATTACCTGCAATAAAGCACGCTTATGAAAGTATATTAACGGATTTTAGGTTCGAAAAAAATACAAAGTATACAGAAGCAGGAAAATATGTTTATAAATCACAACTCACTGAACAAAATACGGGTCGAAATTATTTAAGATGTGAAGTGTTCGAAAACAATGACGTTTTTTTGGTAAGTGAATATTCAGGTCCCAAATTGAATCATTTTGCCATTCAAGCCGAATCAAGTGGCTTTTCAGCAGTTTCGGATACTTTGAAAAAAGGTGTTTTACATACTTTTACCGATGGAGGACGAAATTATGAGAATCTGACTTTTAGAAATGAAACTGATTGTGGCCTTACAGCATTTATAAGTGAGCATTATAGATTGCCTATTAAAATAACACTTATAGGGTCTCGAAAATTTACGTATCAATTAGCTGAATCGGATAAGTTGGCAATAAATAGGTCGTACACACTAAGTAAAGCACGTAAACTTATGGTCAAAACTGAAAACGATTTACGCATTTCACAACAACGAATAGGGAAAATTAATTTACTTTACAAATAGATAATTTTTTAAAACAGAAAAACATGAAAAAAACAGCTTATTTACTGCTATTTAGCATCTTATTAGCATTTTCGGTAACAGCTCAATCAACCGAAAATGTAAAAATTGAGGAATTAACAACCAACTCTTTTAAAACAAAAGTGTGGAACTTTGACAATGGAGCTGCATTTAATCGCATAGGAAAATTGCCAATAATTCTTGATTTTCACGCTACATGGTGTCGCCCGTGCAAAATGTTAGCTCCACATTTGCAAGCTATTCAAAATAAGTACAAAGGCAAACTGATTGTTTATAAAATAGATGTAGATCAGGAGCCAGAATTGGCCAAAAAATTTAAAGTGGAGGCAATGCCTACTATCGTTTTTATCAACAACGTAAAGTCATATAAATCCGAGCTAGGATATAGAGATTATGACGAATTTGAAGGATTGGTAAAAACATATTTTTTTAAAGCTCAAAAAAAATAATTCAATCTTTTTATTATTCAAAAAAAACCTGCAATATTGAAATATTGCAGTTTTTTTTGTTTTATATTTTCTGATTTTTATCCAGTAAACCCTATTGCTCCTGCTATTGCATTAATACATCGAAGTAGTTCGGTTAAAACAGCATTTGCTTTTTCAGTATTAGCTTGCTCGGTATTTGTACGCCACTCACGTAATAAATTTATTTGGTGTTTGTGTAATGATTTCATAGCTTCTGCTCTTAAAAGCGTTGAATAATAATGATTTTCGCGACGTTCTGAAATGGGCTTTACAAGAATAAAGTCAATCATTTGTCGGGTACGTGCAAATTCACTTGTCATTAAATCCACAAACATTTCACTGTCAGCTACATTTGAAGCCAATTTCGCATATTCTCTAAAAATTGATTCGTCGGACGAGGCAAGGCTCGAATCTATATTAGTAAGTACATATCGTACAAATGAGTCGGTTTTTACGGCTGCTTTAAACTGCTCAAACTTGGCCGGATCTTCATTTCTCATGTTTTCAAGCGTAGTACCTACTCCATACCAACTGGTTATGTTAAACCTACACTGACTCCAACTAAAAACCCATGGAATGGCTCTTAAATCGCTAAGGCTTCTGGTGCCAGTGCGGCGCGCTGGTCTACTTCCAATTTTACTTTGCTCAAGTGCATCAATTGGTGTTACTTTTTCGTAGAATGCAATAAATCCGGGTTTTTGGGTTAATTCTTTGTAAACTACCATGCTCTTTTCGGCTAAATAGTTCAATACTGGCGCTAACTTATGTTCATTATCGACCACTTTTTGCTGAAGCATAGTGGCTGTAAATGTACCTGCAGTTAATAATTCCAAGTTGTACACAGCATTGTTTTTATTGGCATATTTACGCTCAATGGTTTCGCCTTGTTCGGTAAGTCGGATGTTGCCATTAATGGATTTTGGAGGCAATGCTCTTAAAAACCAATGTGTTGGACCTGCACCGCGACTAATAGAACCGCCTTTCCCATGAAAAAAACGGATTTTCACATTGTGTTTTTCGCCAATTTCGATCAACTTGGTTTGAGCTTCATACAAAAACCATTGACTGGCAAATATTCCTCCATCTTTGTTGCTATCGCTATAACCAATCATTACTTGTTGCACAAGTTTATCTGTGTTTTTATGTTGTTGTTGAAGTTTTAAGCTGTTTTTGGTAATGGGATGCGAAAGAAACTCATCCAGAATGACATGACTTTGTTTCAAATCTTCGATGGTTTCAAAAAGTGGTACTACAGGCAATGATGATGCTAAGCCTTGTGGCGTATTGAGCATTAAACCCGCTTCGCGTTCAAGCAAATAAACGGCTAATAAGTCTGAAACATTTCGTGTCATACTTACTATAAATGATCCTAATGCTTCATATCCATATCTCTCAACTTGCTTACGTACAATACGATATGTTTCTACGATTGCTTTTGCCTCATTGCCTAAATCCCGACTTGAATGTGTAAATGGTCTGTTCGATTGCAATTCATTATTTATAAATTTTAATCGTGTAATGGCATCGCTTTGCAAATAATTTTGTCCATCTAGTTGCGCAGCATTTAATAATTGCGACATAGCCAATTCATGAAACTGACTATTTTGACGAATATCAAGTTTAGCCAAATGAAAACCAAATGTTGATATAATTCGAATAGTATTTTTTATGTCAGAATATGCAATTTTTGAAGCACCAAACTCAATAAGAGAGTTGGATAATATTTCCAAATCAGCTATTAATTCAGCTGGGAATTTGTACGAAATTTCTTCGTCGTATAGTTTATTGCTTTCCTCATTTACATTCGAAATTTTCAGAATCACAAATTGCAAGAATTGTTTAAAATCTTCGTTTTTAAATTGAATTTGTGTTTTACCTTTATACTCATTTATTTCATTAGAAAGTTCTTCGAATCGAACTAAAAAAGTTGGTGCTAATTGCTTGTGATTAACATTGAAGCTCAGATTATTTTGTAGAGCAATAAGCTCATTTTTAATAATTTGCAATGCCTTTATTCGTAAACGTGTAAAAGCTCTGCGCGTAACATCAGCCGTAACTAATGGATGACCATCTCTATCGCCTCCAACCCAATTGCCAAAACTTATTTTCGGAAATTGCTTGGCATCGCGCAATAAATCAGTATCAAACCCAACTTCGTTCCAAGCTTGTATCAAATGTCGGTCATGATGATTGATTACATCCGGGAAAACTTGTGTAAGATAATGAATTATATTTTCTAATTCGGAATCTATATTCGGTTTTTCGGTATATATATCCGAAATTCGCCAAATTCGATGCAATGCAATTTTAATATTTTCACGTATCTCATTTTGCTCCATTTTGCTATACATATTGTTTTCGCGTGTTACAACTAGCAAATAAAGATTACGTAAATGCTCAAGCATAATGGTACGTTTTGCCTCAGTAGGGTGGGCGGTAAGTACTGGTTCCACATGAATTTGGGATAATCCATTCAGAATTTCAATAGCACTAAAGCCTTTTTCTTTTAAAATATGCAGGTTTTGCGACCATAATCCGTTGATGTGCGACAATGAAAACTCATCTTCGCGTTTACGACGATTTTGAACAGCCCCATTTACTTCAACTATATTAAGTAACTGAAAACAAGTAGAGTATAATTGTAAATGTTTGCTCGTAAATGAAGTAGGTATTGAATTATTATTGGACGTAATCCATGGAATATCATTCGCCAAATCATGTTCACCCGATTCGATTAAAACCTCCTTTAAACAATTCAAAATAAACTCTAGGTCATTGTAAGGCTTATTAAGTTTATCTTTTACTAGTTTTAATGTATTCATATTTTATTATAATTAAATAGCAGTATTTTAAAGCATTAACAATGCTATTCTCCGATTTGTTCAAAGTAAATTTTTACTTTATTATTATCGTAAATATCACATACAAAAATCTCCGAAAAACTTTCGTTATTCGGAGATCTGGTTTAATAATTCAAATTTTTTTAATAATTATCTGTATTTACAGCAAGCTGGAAGCGTATTGTAAACAGCACTTGTGGCTTTGAAATTTGGAGTATCGTGACCAACTGCTGCAATTTTCTTTTGCACATCAACGCTTGTCACTTTTGTAGAATCAAAAACCAGAGTCAAAACTTTTGTTTTTTCACTCCATTGGGCTTTTGTAACACCTGTCACTTTTGCTGCCTTTTCAATACGAGATTTGCAACTTTCGCAATTGCCCGATACTTTTATAGATTCTGTTTTATTTGCTGCAAATGCAACTGTAGAGATGGTAATAGCCATAATGGCTATAAAGAATTTTAATGTTTTCATTT